>NZ_JBYIVZ010000008.1:0-265072 GCF_057710365.1 Streptomyces sp. bgisy027 | reverse complement strand
CAGCGCCGCCGTCCACCCGTGGCAACCCGGCCAAGGGCTGCCGGACACACAGCCGAGGACGACCATGAGCACCCAGCAGTCAATCATCGACCACATCGCCGAGGTCTGGCTCGAAGGCGACGCCGACGGACTCGACGCGCAGGTCCCCCTCGCCGAGCTCAACATCGTCGACTCGGCGGAGATCTTCCATCTCGTGCACTACCTGCAGGACCGCTTCCGGATCACCGTTCCGCTGCGGGAGGTCTCCCCGGCGAACTTCCGGACCGTCGACGCGATCGCGTCCCTCGTCGAACGGCTCCGACGTCAGGGGGAGGGTGTCCGATGACGAACACCGCGGGGGAGACCCGGCACGGGGGAGCCGTCCACCGGCAGATCGTGGACATCGTCGCCTCTCGCACGCTGTACGACGAGTCCTACCTCCTGCCCGACAGCCATTTCGAGGCGGATCTCGGGATCGACTCGGTGATCCTCGAATCCATCCTGGCGTCGGTCAACGAGCACTTCACCCTGAGCCCACCGCTGGCCGCGGGGCCCGCCACGATCCGCGAGCTCGTCGACGCCGTCGAGCAGACGCTGGGCGGCGACGCCGCTCCCGCCGGACGCCGGGCCGACGACGCAGCTCCCGCCGGACGCCGGGCCGGCGCGGGCGAGAACGGCGACGCGGTGCTGCAGACGGTCGTCGCCGCGGCACAACGGCACACCCAGTACCAGCGTCACCAACTGCCCGTCGACGCCGACTTCGAGAGCGAGCTCGGCATCGACTCCGTCGTCCTCGCCTCGATCGTCACCGACGCCGCGCGCGAACTCGGACTCGCCGACGGCTCTTTGGACCCGGCAGGCGTCACGTCGCTGCGCGCACTCGCCGCCGGGCTGCGCTCCGCCCGCGAGAGCGCCCGGTCCGCGGACCGGGCGCCGTCCTTCGCCCCCGCCCCGCTCTCCGTGTCTCAGCAGGGCGACGCACGCACCGAGGCCCCACCCGAGTGGGACGGCCGCTCCATGAAGGACTTCGTGGAGGAGCGCAGCCGGGACCTGTTCGCCAAGGCCCGCAGCTTCGGCACGTACCTGCGGCGGCGCGAGACCGAACAGCTCTACTGGTACGGCATGCCGCTGCGGTCCCGGTGCGGCAACCGGGCCGTCATCTTCGACGAACTCGTGGGCAGGGAACGCGAGTTCCTCATGTTCGCCTCCAACAACTACCTCGGCCTCGCCAACCACCCCAAGGTGATCGAGGCGGTCTGCGACGCCACCCGTACCTACGGAGCGACTCACACGGGCTCCCGCTTCATCGGCGGCACCAACGTTCTCCACAAGGAGCTCGAACGCCGGCTCGCGGCCTTCAAGCAGCGCCCGGCCTGCATCGTCTATCCCGGCGGTTACGCCGCGAACCTGGGCGCGATCTCCGCGCTCGTCAAGAGCTACGACACCCTCGTGGTCGACCGGCTCAACCACATGAGCATCGTCGACGGTGCCCGGCTCTCGGGCGGGATCCGCAAGATCTACCAGCACAACGACATGGCGGACCTGGAGCGGATCCTCAAGCGTGCCGACGACCGGTCCGGGGGCCGGCTGATCGTGGCCGACGGTGTGTTCAGCATGCACGGCGACATCTGCGACCTGCCCGAGATCGTCCGCCTGGCCAAGGAGTACGACGCCCGGATCATGATCGACGACGCCCATGCCACCGGCGTCCTGGGCGAACGGGGCTCCGGTACGACCGAGCACTTCGGCCTCAAGGGTGAGGTCGACCTCGAACTCGGCACGATGAGCAAGACACTGGCCGGCATGGGCGGCTTCGTCGTGGGCGAGGAGGAGGTCGTCGAGTACCTCCGCTTCTACTCGAACTCGTACGTGTTCGCCGCCAACATCCCGGCCGGAGTGGCCGCGGGACTGATCGCGTCGATCGACGTCATCGAGTCGGAGCCCGAGCGGATCACTCGTCTGTGGGCCAACATCCGCCTGTTGCACGGCCAGTTGGCGGACGCCGGCTTCGACCTGGAGAACACCCGCAGCGCCATCCTGCCCATCGTCATCGGCGACGAGCGCAAGGCCATGGAGATGGGGCGCGCGGTACGGGCCCGCGGACTCTACTGCCAGACGGTGGTCTTCCCGGGAGTGCCGCTCGGCGACGCCCGGCTGCGCGTCAGCGTCACCTGCGAGCACACACGGGAGGACCTGGAGAACGCCGCGGGGATCTTCGTCGAGTCGGCCCGCGAGGTCGGAGTGCTGCCCTCGGCGGCATGAGGCAAGGGTGACGGGAGCAGACATGACGCACACGACGAGCGAGTCCGACACGGCGTTGATCCGGTTGCCGCGGTCCCTCGCACCGGAGGAGTCGGCCCGCCCCGCCCTGGTGGGGGAGCGGACCGTGACCTACGGGGAGCTGCAGGCGGGCGTCGCCGCCGTGGTCTCGGGGCTCCTCGGCATCGATGCCGTGGTCGGCGACCGCGTGGCGATCTGGATGGACAAGCAGCCGCGCTACGTCGAGGCGATCCTCGGCGCCCTGCAGGCGGGATGCGCCTACGTTCCCCTCGACGGCGGCCAGCCGGCGGGCCGGGTCCGCACCATCCTCGCCGACTGCGAGCCGGTGGCTCTCTTCACCGACCGCCACCACTGGGAGCTGCTGGCCGGCCTCCGACTGCCGGACTCGATCAGGACGGTCGTCGTGTCGCAGGGCCCGGCCGACGGGCCACCGCGCCCCCTGCCCACGGCGGGCGTCGCCCGCGCCCGCGTGGAGACCTGGGAGGGCTTCGCGGCCGGCGCCGCGCGGCACATCGTCTTCCTGCCCACCGTGGACCGCGACGACCTCGCCTCGATCCTCTACACCTCGGGATCGACAGGCACGCCCAAGGGCGTCCGCATCAGCTACCGCAACCTGGCCAACTTCATCCGGTGGGCGCGTGCCGAGCTGCTCGTGGGCCCGGACGACGTCTTCGCCAACCACGCCTCCTTCAACTTCGACCTGTCCACCTTCGACCTGTTCACGGCGCTGTCCGCCGGTGCTCGCGTCTGGATCGTCGCCGACGACCGGACACGCGACACCGGCGCGCTCGCCGCGGGCATCCGTGAGCACGGCGTCACCGTGTGGTACTCGGTGCCGTCGGTGCTGCACCTGCTCACCGCGTCCGGAGCCCTCACACCCGGGACCGCACGCAGCCTGCGGTACGTCCTGTTCGCCGGAGAGGTCTTCCCGATCCGGCAGCTGCGGGCACTGGCCGAGCTGCTGCCGACCGGAACACAGCTGTACAACCTGTACGGCCCCACGGAGACCAACGTATGCACCTATCACCGTGTCAGCCCCGAGGACCTGACACGCGTCGAACCCGTGCCGATCGGCCGACCGGTCACCGGCGCGCGGGTGTCCGTGGTCGACGAGGACGGGCGAGTGCTCGACGGGCAGGACGTCTTCGGCGAGCTGGTCGTGGAAGGCGACTGTGTCACGGCCGGCTACTGGCGCCGGGAGAGCGAGCCCGCGGCGGCGGACCACCGGAAGGGCTGCCATGCCACCGGTGATCTCGTCAGCTACGAACAGGGCGAACTCGTCTACCGGGGGCGCAAGGACCGCATGGTGAAACTCTCCGGCTACCGCGTCGAACTGGGAGAGATCGAAGCCGCCGTGCTGCGGCACCCGGACATCTCCTCCGCCGCCGTGGTCGTCGACACGCAGAGCGACGACCGGCGAATCGCCCTCTACTACACGCTGTCGACCGCCGGTCAGGGACCGGGCCTCATCGCCATCAAGCGGCACTGCGCGCGGTATCTGCCCCGCTACATGCTCCCGCAGACGGCAACCCGCCTCGAGTCGCTGCCGCGCAACGCCAACGGCAAGACGGACTACCGCCGGCTGTGCGAAACCGCCGGCGCGGCCCGGCCTGCGCGGGCCCTGCCCGGAAAGTGACGGAGACGCTCATGAACCAAGGCCCGAGTGGCACTTCCCGCCGGGGCGAGGAACCGAGGACAGTTGCCGGGCTCCTGCTGCATCACCGCGAGCAGCGCCCGGACGCCCTCGCGTACCGCTTCCTCACCGGCGCCGGCGGCGACGGCGAGTCGCTCACCTACCGCGAACTCGATCTGCGCGTCAGGGCGGTGGCCGTCCTCCTGCAGCGCGAGAACCTGGCCGGCAAGCCCGTTCTGCTGCTCCACCCGCCGGGGCTCGACTACATCGCCGCCTTCCTCGGCTGTCTGTACGCGGGAGCCATCGCCGTTCCGGCGTACCCGCCCGACACCCGGCGGTTCGGTCAGACCATGCCCCGGCTCGCCGCGATCGCCAGGGACGCCAGGGCCACGCACGCGCTGACGACCGGGGAGATCTCCCGCTTCGTGGCCGGCCGGCACGACGAGCTCGCCGCGCTCGGTCTGAGCGGCCTGCGCTGGCTGGTGACCGACGGGCTCGACACCACCGACGCCGACGACTGGCGCGCCCCGGGGCCTTCGGGGCAGGCGACGGCCTTCCTGCAGTACACCTCGGGCTCGACGTCGTCCCCCAAAGGCGTCATGGTCGGCGACGACAACCTGATGCACAACCTCCGCGCGATCCACCGGCGACTGGGCCACGACGCCGACTCGGCCATGGTCTCCTGGCTGCCGCCGTACCACGACATGGGCCTCATCGGCGGCATCCTGACCCCGCTGTACGGAGGGTTCCCCGCGCATCTGATGGCGCCCATGTCCTTCGTACGGCAACCGCTGCTGTGGCTGGAGACACTGTCCCGCACGCGGGCCTCCACCAGCGTCGCGCCCAACTTCGGCTTCGAGCACAGCGTCCGGAGGATCACGGACGAGCAGTGCGAGGGCCTGGACCTGAGCCACTGGCGGCTGGCGCTGAACGGCGCCGAGCCGGTGCGCGCCGACACCCTGCGGCGCTTCACCGACCGCTTCGCGTCCTGCGGCTTCCGGGAGAGTGCCCTGCTGCCCTGCTACGGCCTCGCCGAGGCGACGCTGATGGTGACCGGTGTGCCGGCCGACGTGGCGCCCACCGTCGGAAGCTTCGCGTCCCAGGCCCTGGGCGACGGCACGGTCCGGCCCGTGGCCGGGGCGGACGACGGCCGGGTGACCGAGGTCGTCGGATGCGGCCCGGCCGTCGACGGCGTGGACGTCGCGATCGTCGACCCGAGCACCCGGCGACGCATCACGACGCGGGACCGGATCGGGGAGATCTGGATCGCCGGCGGCAACGTCGCCCACGGCTACTGGCGTCGGCCGGAGGCCACCGACGAGGCGTTCCGGGCCCGTATCGAGGGGGAGGACGACACACCCCGTCTGCGCACCGGCGACCTCGGCTTCCTGCGCGACGGCGACCTGTATGTCGTTGGCCGCACCAAGGACGTCGTCATCGTGCAGGGCCGCAATCACTACCCGCACGACATCGAGCTCACCGCGGAGCAGACCGACGCGTGTCTGCGTACGGGCGGTGGCGCCGTGTTCTCGGTGGAGGTGGACGGCGCCGAGGAGATGGTCGTCGCCTACGAGGTCGAGGGCCGGCGCGTGGCGGACGCGCCCGCGCTGCTGGCGCGGCTGCGCACCGCCATCGCCGAGGCGCACGACGTCACACCCCATGCCGTCCTCCTGCTCAAGCGGTCGACGGTGCGCAAGACGACCAGCGGCAAGATCCAACGCCAGGCGTCCAAGCGGGACTTCCTCGATCTCGCGCTCACGGCGATCGCGGCCAGTGTCACGCGGGACACCGGGACGCCGGCTTGCGGCGGGGCGCTCACCGCGCTGCCCGACGGCCGACGCAGGCGACTGGTGATCGACTCGGTGACCACGGCGCTGACCGGTCTCTCCCCGGCGGACGACGCCCCGGACATCACCGACTGGACGTTCGCCGAGCTGGACCTCGACTACCCGGCGCTGCTGACCACCGTGCGCGATCTGGAGCGGCGGCTCGGCACCGCGATCCCGTTCGGTGAACTGCTCGTGCGGCCACGGGTCGACACGTTGATCGCCCTTCTCCTCGGCGAGCGGCCCGGGGCGGACACCGTGCCGCCCGGCCCCGCGTCCGCCGACGACGCGCGGCGGACCGCGCCGCGCGGGGCCGAGGCGATCGAGGGCTGGCTCATCCAGCGCATCGCGGGTCGTCTGGGACTGCCGGCGGAGGCGATCGACGCCACCAAGCCGCTGGCGTCCCTGGGACTGGATTCGCGGCAGGCCGTGGAGATCGTGGCCGAACTCGGCCAGGTGACGGGGCGTGAGGTCACCACCGGCGCGGTCTTCGACCACCCGTCGGTGCGCGCCGTCGCCCGGCACCTCGGCGCCGGCCCTGTGCCCACGGCGGCACGTGACGCGCACTCCGCGCGGCCTCCGGCAGGGGACGCCTCCCTCGACAAGGTCCGGGAGCCGGTCACACGCGCGGCGGTGGACGGCGGCGCCGCCGAGCCCATCGCCATCGTCGGTGTCGGCTGCCGCTTCCCCGGGGCCCCCGACGCCGACAGTTTCTGGCGTCTCCTCGTGGACGGCCGCGACGCGATCGCCGAGGTGCCCCGGGACCGCTGGGACGCCGGTCGGGTGAACGCGCCGGCCCACGGCGGCTTCCTCGACCGCGTCGACGAGTTCGACGCCCCCTTCTTCGGCATGTCGGCGCGGGAGGCCATCCGCACGGACCCGCAGCAACGGCTGCTCCTCGAAGTCGCCTGGCAGACCCTGGACGACGCCTGCCTCGACCCGGGCCGGCTGGCCGGCAGCGCCACCGGCGTCTTCGTCGGCATCAGCAGCCACGACTACTCCGAACTGCAGATGAGCCGGCCTGACGCCATCGACGTCCACGGCGCCACCGGCAACGCCCACTCCATCGCCGCGAACAGGCTGTCGTACACGCTGGACCTGCACGGGCCGAGCCTCGCCGTCGACACGGCCTGCTCCTCGTCCCTGCTGGCCGTGCACCTCGCCTGCGACAGCCTGCGCCGCGGGGAGTGCACGGCGGCGTTCGCCGGTGGTGTGAACCTCATGGTCGCGCCGGGTCTCTCCGTGGCGTTCGCCGCGGGCGGCATGCTCTCGCCGCAGGGCCGTTGCCGTGCCTTCGACGACTCCGCCGACGGCTATGCGCGCGGCGAGGGCGCGGGCCTCGTCCTGCTGAAGCCCCTGGCCGCCGCGCTGGCCGACGGCGACCGGATCCACGCCGTGATCCGGGGCTCGGCGACGGGACACGGCGGCCGGAGCAACGGTATGACGGCTCCGAAGGGTTCGGCGCAACGAGCGGTGTGTGAACGTGCCTTGGACCAGGCGGGCCTGCCCCCCGGTGAGATCCACTACGTGGAGGCCCACGGCACCGGAACCGCGCTCGGTGACCCCGTCGAGTGGGAGGCACTGGCCGCGGTCTACGGCCGAGGCCGCGCGGCGGGCGGGCCCTGCCTCATCGGCTCCGTCAAGACCAACATCGGTCACCTGGAAGCAGCCGCGGGCATCGCCGGCCTGATCAAGGCGGCCCACGTCGTGCGCCACCGCCAGGTACCACCGACCCTGCACCTGAGCACCCCGAACCGCCATCTGGTGCGCGGCGCGGCGCTCGACGTGCCGACGCGGCTCACGAGCCTTCCCGAAGGGACCCCGGCACGGGCCGCCGTCAGCTCCTTCGGGTTCGGCGGCGCCAACGCGCACCTGATTCTCGAAGCGGCCCCCGAGCCGGCCCGGGACGAGACGCCCGCGCCGAAGCACCCGGTGCACGCGCTGTGCCTCTCGGCCCACACACCGACGGCACTCACCGCGCTGGCCCAGAAGTGGCGCACCCACCTGGCTGCCCGCCCGGACGCGGACATCGCCGACCTGTGCCACACGGCGAACACGGGCCGCCCCCGCCTCGGCCACCGGGCCGTCGTCACCGGCGGCTCCGCCGAGGCACTGGATGCCGCACTCGACGCCCTGGTCCGCGGCGAGGCGTCGACCGCCGTGGTCCGCGACCGGCTCCGTTCCGGCCCGGCGCCGAAGGCGGCCTTCCTCTTCAGCGGTCAGGGCACCCAGTACAGCGGCATGGGCAAGGGGCTCTACGACACCCACGGCGGCTTCGCCCGCACCATCGACCGCGCGGACGGCGTGTTGCGTCCCCACCTCGACGTGCCGCTGCCGGAGCTGCTCTTCGCCGACGGCGGCGAGACCCGGCTGCGCTCCACCCGCTACTGCCAACCCGCCCTGGTGGCACTGGAGGTGGCCCTGGCAAAGGTGTGGATGTCGCTGGGCGTGCGGCCGGCCGCGCTGCTCGGCCACAGCATCGGGGCGTACGGCGCCGCGTGCGTGGCCGGTGTGATGTCGCTGGCGGACGCCCTGACACTGGCGGCCGTACGCGGTCGGCACATGGACGAACAGCCGGGCGAAGGTGCCATGATCGCGTGTGTCGGAGCCGCGGACGTGATCCGCTCGGTGGCCGACGCCTTCGCCTCCGTCTCGGTGGCCGCCGTCAACGCTCCCGGCCACCTGGTCCTCTCCGGGGCCCGGGAGGAGATCGACGAAGCCCGGTCCCTGCTGCGGAACCGGACCGTCGTGGTTCGGCCGCTGGCCGTCTCACACGCCTTCCACTCCGCGCTGATGACCGGTGCGGCGGGACCGCTGCGGGAGGCGGCCCGTGCCATGAGGTTCGCGGAGCCGAACATTCCGTGGATCTTCGACGGCACCGGTGAGCAGATCACCGGACGCATAGGCGCCGACGACCTCGCGGAGCACATGCTCGGCACGGTCCGCTTCGCCGACGGATTCGCCACGTTGCGCCGGCTGGGCTGTGACGCGTTCGTCGAGATCGGCCCGCACCCCACCCTGCTCAATCTGGCGCGCACGACGACATCCCCGGACCGCGAGAACCCGATGCTGTGGCTTCCCTCGCTGCGCAGGGGCGGTCCGGCGGGCAGCTCCGACCGGGAGACCCTCCTGCAGTCGCTCGGCCGCCTGCACTGCGCCGGCGGCGAGGTGGACTGGGCGGCGCTCGACGAGGGTCACCGGCGAGCGCGCGTGCCCGTACCGCACACGGTCTTCGAACGGCAGTCGTACTGGTTCACGTCGCCCGCGCAGGAGGAGCCGGAGATGCGGAATCCCGCGACCGACGCGACCGGCTCGGTCGCGCTCCACGAGCGCCGCGACACCGTCGAAGGCGACCACGAGCCCGCCGCCGCGGCCGCGTACACCCCCGCGCCGGTGGTGGCCGCGCCGGACGGCGACCCCGACACGCGCCGGGTGATCCTCGAACACGTCGCACGGGTGTGCGCCTTCCCTGTCGACCAGATCTCCCTCGACGCGCGCCTGGGCAGGGACCTCGGCTTCGACTCGCTGATGCGCACCGAACTGGAGCGGGGGCTGGCCCGCCAGTACCCCGGATGCCTGGAGCTCCGCGAGACGCTGTCCGAGGACCCCAGCGTCCGGGAGCTGGCGGACCTGCTGGGCCCGGCGGCGGCACCGGCCGTCGCGAACGGTGAACCCTCGCCCGAACCCCGCCTTGAGCCCATGACCGGGCCCACTGCGACGGACCGTCCGGCCCGCGCGGTCCGGCAGGAGCGGGAGTTCGAGGAGTGGCCCGAGTTCGCGGAGCTGCAGGGCAGGCTGCGCCAGGCCAGGTCGAGCGGCGCCAACCCGTACGGCCGTGTCCACGAGGGGCACAACGCGGGGCGCGCCACCGTCGACGGCCGTACCGTGCTGAACTTCGCGTCCTTCAACTACCTCGCGCTGTCCCACCACCCGCGCGTGCGCAAGGCGGCGCAGGAGGCCATCGACCAATACGGCACGTCCAGTTCGGCGACGCCGCTGCTGTTCGGTGAGACGCCGCTGCACCACGAACTGGATGCCGAGATCGCCTCCTTCCTCGGCACGGAGGACGCGATCGTCTTCGCCGGGGGCCATGCCACCAACGTGGCGACGGTCGGTCACATCCTCGGCCCCGAGGACCTGGTTCTGCACGACGAGTGGATCCACGACAGTGCCGTACGCGGCTCCATCCTGTCCGGAGCGCGGCGCAGGCCGTTCCCGCACAACGACTGGCGGGCCCTGGACTCGATGCTGGGTTCACTGCGCGCGCAGCACCGCCGGGCACTGGTGCTCATCGAGGGCGCCTACAGCCAGGACGGCGACATCCCCGACCTGCTCCGCTTCATCGAGGTCAAGCGGCGCCACGGCGCGATGCTGATGATCGACGAGGCCCACTCCATCGGTGTACTGGGCCGCACGGGCCGGGGCATCGGCGAGTACTTCGGCATCGACCGCCGCGACGTCGACCTGTGGATGGGCACGCTCAGCAAGGCCCTCGGCAGCCTCGGCGGCTACATCGCCGCCCGCGGCCCGCTCATCGAGTACCTCAGGTTCACCGCGCCCCTGCACATCTTCAGCACGGGAATCTCGCCGGCGAACACGGCCGCGGCCCTGGAGGCGATCCGGGTCGTCAGGGACGATCCGCAGCGGGTGGCCCGGGTACGGCGCCTGGCCGAGCACTTCCGCGACGAGGCCCGGGCCCGCGGCCTCGACATCGGCGTCTCCCGCGCGTCCGCGGTGATCCCCGTCATCGTCGGCGACTGGGAGAAGACGATGGCGCTGTCCAACACCCTGCTTCAGCGGGGTGTGAACGTGATGCCCATCGGCTACCCCGCCGTCGCCCGCGACGAGTGCCGCCTGCGCTTCTTCATCAATGCCGACCACAGCGAAGAAGACCTGGAACATTCCCTCGACATCCTGGGGCGTGCCATGGCAGACCACGCGACCGAGAAGCCACCCACGGCCGCCGGGGCGGCGGAGCGGACCGCACTCGGTGCGGCCGCGTCCGAAGCCCCGCCGCAGGCCGCTCCGCAACACCCGCATGTCCCTGTGCCCGACTCCGGCGCGGACGTGCTGGTCGCGGGCGCGAGCGGCTTCATCGGAGGACACCTGGCCCGGCGGCTGGCCGAACACGGCCATCGCGTACGGGTGCTGGTCCGCGACGGCAGCGACCGCTCCGCCTTCGACGGCGTCGACGTCGAGATCGCCACCGGTGACCTCGGCGACCCCGACAGCCTGCGCCATGCCACGGCCGGTGTACGGCACGTCTACAACTGCACCGGAATGTCCGCGGACTGGGGCCCCTGGGAGGAGTTCCGGAGCATCAACGTCGACGGCAGCCGCCGCCTCGTCGAGGCGGCGCACCACGCGGGAACCGTCGAACGCTTCCTGCATGTCAGTACCACCGACGTCTACGGCTACCCGGCCAGGCCCTGCGACGAGTCCGCGCAGCCGCGGGACATCGGGCTGCCGTACAACCGCAGCAAGGTGCTCGGCGAGCGCGCCGTGCGGGAGACGGCCGAGCGAGCCGGACTGCCCCTGACCGTCGTGCGGCCGGTCTCGGTCTACGGGCCGCGCAGCAAGGACTTCGTGATCGAGATCGCGACCCTCCTGCTGACCAGGCAGATGGTCTACATCCGCCGGGGTGACGTACCGGCCGGACTCGTCTACGTGGGCAACCTCGTCGACGGCATGATCGCCGCCTGCACCTCCGAGACCGCGGCCGGCCGGGCGTACAACCTGCGCGACCCCGATCTGACGACCTGGCGCGAGTACGTGGAGGCACTGGCCCACGGCCTGGGGGTGCGGCCGCCGGCCTTCAGCCTGCCGACGCCGCTGGCGCGCGGCGTGGCCACGGCGTCCGAGCGGATCTACGGCGCCCTGGGCGTCAGGGCCCGCCCGGTCCTCACCCGGCACGCCGTCCATCTCTTCGACCGGGACCAGTCCTACGCCATCGACCGTGCCCGCGACGACTTCGGCTTCAAGAGCGAGGTCGGCTTCCAGGAGGGCATGGACCTCACCCTGGCCTGGCTGAACTCGCCCGAGGGCCGCAAGCACCTCCCTCGCTGAGAACGACCGCGGCGAGCGCCTGCACCTCCGAAGACCCACGAACAGCGACGACCGAGGACTGCGAGGATCCACGTGCCCATCACCGACCGGCCGCCGGGGCCCGTCACGGCTCCGCGGCCACCCGCCGTCGGCTGGTTCCCGGGGCTCACACCCGTCGGCGCGGCTCAGGCCGCGCCCCTGCGACTGATCTGCTTCCCCTACGCGGGCGGCACCCCCTCCGTGTACCGCGGCTGGGACGCCCGGCTGGGAGCGGGCGTGCAGGTCGTCCCCGTCCTGCTGCCCGGGCGCGGACTGCGGATGCGCGAGCGGCCCTACTCGGCCGTGCGGCCGCTGGTCCACGACCTCGCCGATGCGCTGGTCCAGGCCGGACTCACCCATGACTACGCCCTGTTCGGCCACAGCATGGGCGCGCTTCTCGCCTACGAGGCCGCCTGCGAGCTGCGCGAGCGCGGACACAGCGCCCCCCGGCACCTCTTCGTGTCCGGGAGCAGGGCGCCCCACCTCTACGGTGACCGTGACGACCGGACACTGTCCGACGCGGACCTGCGGCAACTGGTCCGCGCCCTCGGCGGCCTCGGCGACGACCACACCATCGGCAGCGCCTACCTGGACCGGCGCCTGCCGGTGCTGCGCGCCGACCTGACCGTGTGCGAGGAGTACCGCTGGCTTCCGCGGGTCCCGCTGGACTGCCCCATGACGGCGTTCTCCGCGACCCGTGACCCCATCGCGCCGCGACCCTCCGTGGAGGCGTGGCGGTCGTACACCAGCGGCTCCCTCCTCCACCACCACCTGGAGGGCGACCACTTCTTCCTCAACGGCCTCTCGCGGCCGTCACTCCTGCGCGGGATACGGAGCGAACTCGACCGGCTCACCGACGAGCCGGGCCGGCCGGCCCCGGACGCGCCCGACCGACTCCCCACTGCGAAGAGGGAACCCTCATGGACCTGCTGAGCCTGGCCAGGAACGTCAAGCACCGCGTGGAGGAACCGCTCACGGACGCGCTGACCGTGGCGAAGATCGTCACGGACCCGCGCAACCCGGTGCTGCTGACACTGTCGACCGCCCTGGTCAACCCGCTGTACCGGGCGGCGTTCCTGGCCTCCGCCGCGGGCTCGGGCGTCCTGCGGTGCCTGGCCGTACGCCCGTGCGACCTGGAGAGCCTCGCCGAGTACCTGGACATTCCCGACGACGACCGTCCCCGGCTGCGGGCCTGGCTCGAAACCGGCGTCCGGCTCGGCGAGCTGGGCCGGCGCGAGGGCTGCTACAGGATCAAGAGCCCCACGGCCAGGCTCCTGGCCCAGCCCGGGAACGACGCCGTCGCCGCAGCCCTCGAGGAGATCCTGCGCTTCCATGTGCCCGTGCTGCTGGACGCGCCCCGCATGCTCTCCGCCGGCCGCCGCTTCTCCCTTCAGGACCAGGACGGAACCGTCATCGCACGCTCCTCCCTGGCGCTGCGCTCCATGGTCCAGGCGGCCATCGACCGTACGCTCGACCGCGACGGCCCGGTCCGACTGCTGGAGATCGGCTGCGGGACGGGCGCCTACGTGCGCTACGCCGCCGAGTCGAACCCCCGGCTGACCGCCGTCGCCGTCGACCTTCAGGAGGAAGTCGCCGCGCGTGCCGCCGGCAACATGGCCGCATGGGGCCTCACCGAGCGTGTGGAGACCCGCCAGGGGGACCTGCGCACGCTGGACCTGCAGCCCCAGTTCGACCTGGTCACCCTCCACAACAACATCTACTACTTCCCCGAGACCGAACGCGTCGAGGCGCTCGAACGAGCTCGGTCCCTCCTCGCCCCCGGTGGCCGGATCCTGCTGACCACCTCGTGTCAGGGCGGCGGCAACCTCGGCCTCGACGTGCTCAACCTGTGGTTCACGTACGCCGACTTCGGCGGCCCCCTGCCCCGAGCGGACGAGCTGGTCTGCCAGATGGAGAAGGCGGGCTTCACCGGCGTGCGGGCCACGCGGATCGTCCCCGGGCAGCCCTTCCGTGCCTTCGTCGGCACCAACTCTCCCGTCCACGGCGCCTGACAGGCCAGGAGAAATATTCATGGAAACCCGAACCGACAGCACCCCGGCCCCGGCCGCGCAGGCGCCGCACGCGGACCTGGTGATCACCCTCGGTCACACCGGTGCCACCGTCGAGACCGCCGGGGGCAAGGCCACCAGGCTCGGCGAGATGATCGAAGCCGGCCTTCCGGTCCCGCCCGCCTTCTGTCTGAGCACCGGCCTGTTCGACCTCTTCCTGCGCGAGACCGGTCTGGCGGCCGAGGTCCGCGCAGCCGAGGCACGCGGCGCGGACAGCCGGACCATCCGTGAACTGATCGTCGAGCGGGAGATACCCGAGTCCGTCGCCCGGACCGTCCTGGCCGCCTACGAGGAGCTGGGGCGGCCGCGGGTCGCCGTCCGGTCGTCCGCCTGCCGGGAGGACTCCGCCGACCGGTCCTTCGCCGGGCAGCACGACACCGTTCTGGACGTCTCGGGTGACCAGGCGCTGCTGAGGGCGGTCAAGACCTGCTGGGCCTCGCTCTGGTCCGACCGCGCCGCGGCCTACCGGGACAGCGGCTCCGCGGGTTCGATCGCCGTGGTCGTACAGGAGATGATCCATGCCGACGTCAGCGGTGTGCTGTTCACCGTCGATCCGGTCGGCGCACAGCCCAACCGGATCGTCGTGGAGGCCTGTTGCGGTCTGGGGGAGGGCCTGGTGTCCGGGCGGGTCTCCAGCGACTTCTTCGCCGTCGACGACCGCACGCTGGAGTTGGTCGAGGAGCGCGTCCGCTACAAGGTGACCAAGTGCGCCTCCGTGACCCCCGGCACCATCGGCATGACCAAGGTCGATGCCGCCGACCGCGACACCCCCTGCCTCACCCGCGAGCAGCTCACGGCGCTCGCCCGGCTCGCCCTCGATGTCCGGGCCCGCTACGGCACCGAGCAGGACATCGAGTGGGCCCTGCGGGACGGCACGCTGTACCTGCTGCAGACCAGGCCGATCACCACCCGGCCCCGGGAGAACGCGACCGAGGAGAAGCGCAGCCCCTACGTCGCACCGCAGCCGGACGCGGCGCGGCAGGGCACGCTCTGGTCCAGGATGGACATCGGTGAGATCTTCGTCGGCCTGATGTCACCGCTGGGCCTGAGCTTCGCCCGCTACTACCAGCGGCACGTGCACCGCGACTGCGCCGCCGCTCTCGGCGTCCGCGACACCGGTGACGTCGACCTGCACATGGGTTACCTCCAGGGCCATGTCTATCTGAACATCTCCTACACCGCCTATCTGCTGGGCCAGTGCCTGCCCACCCGCGACCAGCGCCACTTCACCAGCCGCTTCGTCAGCGAGGAGGCAGACCTCTCCACCTACGAGAACCCCTTCGGCACGTTCCCCGGCGGCATCGACGACCTCCTGTCCACGCTGCACTGGGTGCAGTCGACGGCCACCGAGATGCTGACCATGAGGCACCGCGCCGAGGAGATGGTCGCCACCCGGCTCTACGAGTTCGACCGCGCACGGCGACTGGACCTCGCCCGGATGAGCCGCCGCGAGCTCAACGCCGAGCTCATCCGCTACCTCGACTTCTTCCACGACGCACACGTGGGCTACATGCCCTACTACATCAACGCGTTCGGCTTCTACGGAGTCCTGACGGAGCTGTGCCGGAAGTGGCTCGGGGCCGAAGGCGACAACCTGCAGAACCGCCTCAAGACCGACATGTCCAGCCTGCGGACCGTGGCGTCCGCCCAGGAGATCTGGAAGGTGGCCCGGGCCGCCAGGGCCCGGCCGCGGGTCATGAAGATCATCGACGAGGCGCCGCTGGAACAGATCGGGCAGCGGCTGCGCGACGACGAGGAGGGCCACGCGTTCTGGAATGCCGAGATGGAACCGTTCCTGCGGGCCAACGGCACCCGCGGCCGACAGGAGATGGAACTCACCCATCCGCGCTGGATCGACGACCCCTCGTACATCTTCCAGATGATCCGCCGCTACGCCGCCGACGGTCTCTCCGCCGACGACCTCATGGGGCGCAGCCGGGCCCGGGCGGAGGGCGACGCCCGGGCGGCGCTGGAGAAGCTGCCGATGCCCCAGCGCAAGACGCTGGAGACGGTCATCGCGATGTACTCCCTGTGCAGCGAGCTGCGCGAGACCACGCGCATGTCGATGATCACGTCGATCTGGCTGGTCCGGAACGTGGTGTACGAGGTCGGGCGCAGGCTGCACACGGAGGGCGTCCTGCACTCCCTGGACGAGGTCGCCCACCTCGACTTCGAGGACGTCCGGACCTACCTGGCCGGTACGGGCACGGCCCGCGAGGCGTTCCCCCGCGCGGAGCTGGAGAAGCGTCGGCGCGCGCACGACTACCACAACCGGCTGCCCGAGCCGCCCCTGACGTTCGTCGGAGAGTACGACCCGACCCGGTCGGTGCGGCCCGCGGCCGACGGGACGCGCCTTGCGGGACTGGGCTCCAGTCCGGGGCGGATCGTCGGACGGGCCCGCATCGTGGAGGACCTGGTCTGGCAGGCGGACGAGTTCCAGCCGGGGGAGATCTTGGTCACCCGTTACACGGACGCCTCCTGGACGCCGCTCTTCGCCATCGCCGGCGGTGTGGTCACCGATATCGGATCGATGCTCTCCCACAGCTCGATCGTGTCGCGGGAGTTCAACGTGCCGTCGGTGGTCAACACCAAGTACGCCACGCAGCGCATCAACACGGGCGACATGGTCATGGTCGACGGCGACACCGGTGTCGTCGAGGTCGTCGAAGGCTGAGCCGGTGCCGCCCATCCGCCAGTACACCGCGCCCGGTTCAGCACGGTGCGGGTGACGAGAGGAAGACAGCCGGATGATCCCCAACCAGTGGTACCCGATCCTGCAGACCGGTGACATCAAGCGCGACAAACCGACCGGGGTGCGCCGGATGGGCGAGGAACTCGTCCTGTGGCGCGACCTCGACGGCAACCTCGTGTGCCAGACGGCGCGCTGTCCCCACAAAGGCGCCAACATCGCCGACGGCCGGCTCAAGGGCAACACCGTCGAGTGCCCCTACCACGGCTTCCGCTTCAGCGCCGAGGGCACCTGCAAGGTGGTGCCCGCCCTCGGCGCCGGGGCGCGCATACCCGCCTCGCTCAAGTTGCGGACCTACCCGGTGCGTGAAGAGCACGGCCTGGTCTGGCTGTGGTGGGGAGAGCAGCGGGAGGAACTTCCGGCGATCGAACTGCCGACCGAACTCGTCAGCAATCCCAGGCCGTACGAGACCATTTCGTGGACCCGGCCCATCCACTACACGCGCTACGTCGAGAGCCTGCTCGAGTTCTACCACGTGACCTTCGTGCACCGGGATCACTGGACGAACAACATCGACTACACCTTCATGTACGGCACCGCGCGCAACCTGTGGATGGACGGCCGCGACCGCTACCTCGCCGCCAACACCATCGTGAATCACAAGGTCGAGGTCGACGGGACCACCATCCGCTCCACCTTCGACCAGTGCGAGGAGGCCAACCCGGAGAACAGCTCCCACTTCAACCTCATCTACCAGGCACCGGGACTGACGCACGTGAAGACCGGGCTCCTGGAGATCACCACCTGGCTCACCCCCATCGACGACGAGAACACCCTGGCGATCATGCGGCTGTACGAGTACCCGAGGCTGCGGACCATGGTGCCGGTCAAGCAGCTGCGGCCGTGGGTGCTGCGAGCATCGCTGCTCATGGAAAGGCTCGTCCAGGACCCGCAGGACGTGGGCATCATGCTCCGTCAGGAGCCCAGGGTGAGCGAACGCGGTGTGAACAAGCTCATCGCGGTCGACGAGATGAACGCCAAGTTCCTCCAGCTGCGCGACCGCCTCAAGGCGGAGGCCGCGGCCCACTCGAACGCCCCGGTCAGCGAGCCGGGCGACCCCCAGGCCGCGGCCGGCGGCAACGGTTCCAAGGCAACGAACGGCGCCCGCGGAAGGCGCACCGCCGAACCGGGCAGCCGCAGCGGCAAGCTGGCCAAGGCCCGGTCGTAGGACCCCCACCCCAACAGAAAGCGAGCGTGAGAGATGTACGGCGGGTACGACACGTCGACCGGTCCGAAGACCCTGGTGACCACGTGCAACACCGCGGCCGTGGTGCTGGCCGCCTGGTTCCTCTTCGGTGGCACGGACACCGTGGCCGACTGGTTCGGCGCTGACTTCGACCACGCCGAGCTGCTCCGTCGCGGACTCCTTCTCGCCCTGTCGGCGATCTACCTGCTCCGGTTCATCGCCACGACCTTCGTCATGCTCAAACGCAGCATGGAGTGGTCCGAGGCCGCGACCGTGGGCGTCTGGGTCGTCATCATCCACGGCACCATGGCCTACCTGGGCGGCACCAACGCCGCCTCCGTGGGAGCACTCGCCTGGCTCGGCGTCGTGCTCTACCTCGTCGGGTCGTACCTCAACACCGGCTCGGAGTACCAGCGCAAGCTGTGGAAGCAGGTGCCGGAGCACAAGGGAAAGCTGTACACGGAGGGCTTGTTCAAGTACTCCATGCACATCAACTACTTCGGTGACGTCGTGCTCTTCACCGGCTTCGCGCTGGTGACGGGCAGTCCGTGGGCCTTCGTCATCCCGGCGATCATGGCGTGCATGTTCGCCTTCGTGAACATCCCCATGCTCGACAAGTACCTGGCCGAGCGATACGGCGACGCCTTCCAGGAGTACTCCGAGAAGACCGCCAAGCTGGTGCCGTTCGTCTACTGAGAGCGCCGGCGGCGCGGTTCCCCGGAGACGGGGGACCGCGCCGCGTGCGCAGCCTTCGCGCTCACGGCGGAACACGCCACCGGCTGTCCGTGACACGCACATCGCAAGCGGGAGGAGAGGCGTATGGACGAGGCAGGCCCAAGAGAGGGTCAGTCTCCGCAGGACCGGGTGAGCCCACGGGAGTTGTTCCTGGAGACGGTCGCCCAGGGCATGCTCGCCCTGGCCCGGGGGCGCGACCTCCTCGACCGCTGTCTCACCGACGAGCAGAGCGTGGACGACTTCGGCTACGATCCCGAACTCACCGACGACGTCCTGCTGGCGCCTCTCCGGCAGCTGTACGGCAAGTACTTCCGCGTCGATGTGGAGGGCCTGGACAACGTACCGGACAAGGGCGGCGCCCTCATCGTGGCCAACCACTCCGGAACCCTGCCGCTGGACGCGCTCATGCTGCAGATCGCCCTGCGCGACCATCATCGCGCGCACCGGGCACTGCGGCTGCTCGCCGCCGACCTGGTCTTCCAGCTGCCGGTACTGCGAACGCTGGCCCGCAGGGCCGGTCACACCGTCGCCTGCATGGACGGCGCACTGCGGCTGTTGGAGCGCGGCGAACTGGTCGGCGTCATGCCCGAGGGCTACAAGGGGCTGGGCAAGCCGTTCGCCGAGAGGTACCGGCTGCGCCGCTTCGGCCGGGGCGGCTTCGCGGCCGTCGCGCTGCGCACCGGGAGCCCCCTCGTGCCCTGCTCCATCGTGGGTGCCGAGGAGATCTACCCGATGATCGCGGACGCCCGCCCGCTGGCCCGGCGCCTCGGCCTCCCCTACTTCCCGATCACGCCCGCGTTCCCCCTGCTCGGCCCGTTGGGCGCCCTCCCCCTGCCGACCAAGTGGACGATCCGGTTCGGCGAACCGGTCCGGACCGACCACTACTCCCCGCAGACGCTGGAGGATCCGATGTTCGTCCACAAGCTCTCGGACGAGGTCCGCGACACCATCCAGGAAACGCTGACCGAGATGGTGCGCGAACGAGGTTCGCTCTGGTCAGGGTGAGGAAGGCACAGGCGTGCCCTTGAGCCGTACGAACGGGGTCGCCTCTCCGATGCGCCGGTAGGCGGCCTCGCCGCCGTCCGTGGGAAAACCCATGAGTGAGGACAGGCGGCGGGCGGCGCGTGGGTGCCGACGGGCGTAGTCGGCCATGACGTCGGCGCCTTCCTCCGGCGACAGGAAGTGAGCCGTGACGCGGAAGCGTCGTCTGCCGAACTGGATGACAGCCTCCGGCCGATGGCGCAGGTTCTGGTACCAGTCGGACTTCGGGCCGAAGCCCGAGGCGACAATCCAGGTGTCCGTCTGCCGGTCGTAGGACACCACCTCCAGTACAACCTGGCGTCGGCGGCCGGACTTGCGACCGGTGTGGTGCAGCAGCAGGAAGCGCTTGCCGAGCAGGGGCCCCAGCCCGGCACGGTACAGGCGGATGGGGAGCCGGAACGCCAGACGCCTCCATCCGGTGGGAGGTTGAGGGCGCTGGGGCGTGCTCTGGTGCGGCGTCATGGTCACCTTCCTGGCGGAGAGTTGTGCGTGGGCTTGAGGTCTGGGGCGGTGCCGCGCGCGGAGTACCGCCCGGCGGGGCGGTTGCGGCTGCGGGTCCTGATGCGGAAGATCACCAGACCCACGGCGCTGAACGAGGCGGCCCACACCAGTCCGAGGGCGAGGTGGCCCCACAGCGCGGACCGGCCGAATGAGCCGCCGGCCGCGAACTGCATGGGGCCGAAGGACGGGAACCACTGCAGGACGGGCTTGTTGGCGAGCGGGTTGCCCAGCGGGTTCTGCAGGAAGGTGTCCATCAGCCCGCCCATGATGATGAGGAAGAAGCCCTCCAGATCGCGCTTGACCAGCACGCCGAGGAGCAGGCCGAGGGCTCCGTAGGTGAGGGCGATGACGGTGTACCCGGCGAGCACGGCGAACCAGCCGCCCACCGCCGGCCGCCAGAACAAGAGGATCGCGAGCGCGGTGTAGAGGGCGATCGCGGCGGCGACCACGGCGATGGCCAGGGTCTTGGCGCCCAGCAGGGTGGACTGCCGGTAGCCGGCGAAGACGAGCCGCCGGTCGAAGGCGAGGGCTTTGCGGACGGCGTCGAAGACGACGAACCCGGCGATCATCGTGACGGAGTTGAGGCCCGCCGAGATCAGGGTGAGGTGGCCGCCGTCGACATGCAGGATCCGGCCGGTCGCGTACAGCTTGAACTCCAGTACCTCGCCGGAGGCCAGGGCGTCCATGAGCAGGTACCAGACGGGCACGAACAGGACGAGCAGCAGTCCGGCGAGCCGGTTGCGGGTCTGGTCGAGCACCGAGAAGCGCAGCGCGGTGGGGAACTGCCCGTACAGGGCTCGCAGTCCGGTCGTGTCAGGCGCCGACATGGTGGTCCTCCTCGGCCGTGGTGCGGGGCGTGACGCGGCCGTCGGCGAGATCGGCGAGCAGGTCGAAGCGGTTCTGTTCGAACACGAGATGGGTGATGATCACGACGGCCTTGCCGCGGGTGCGCAGGTCCTCGACCAGGGTCCAGAAGCGCAGGTAGGTCTCCCAGTCGAAGCCCTGGTAGGGCTCGTCCAGGAGCAGGACGTCCGGGTCGTGCAGGAGGGAGAGGGTGAGGTTCAGCTTCTGCCGGGTGCCGCCGGAGAGCTCCTCTACGGCGGTCTGTGCGTAGCGCTCGTAGCCGAGGAGGCTCACGAGTTCGTGGCCGCGGCGCAGGTCGGGCAGCCGGTGGGCGGCGGCGAAGTAGCGCAGATGCTGCTCGACGGTCAGGGCGGCGTTGAGCACGGGGTTCTGCGGACAGTAGCCGAGCGTCCCGGACAGGGACACCTCGCCGCGGTCCACGGGGAGGGTGCCCGCCAGAATCCTGAGCAGGGTGGACTTTCCGGCGCCGTTCTCCCCGACGACGGCGACGAGTTGCCCGGAGCTGACGGTGAGGTCGGCGCCGCGCAGGACGTGGTGTTTTCCGTAGGACTTGTGGACGTCGTTGGCCTGGAGCACCGGTGAGGGTGCGCTTGTGGATCCGGCCGGCATGGAGGTTTCCTAGCCCTTCTCGAATGCGTCTCCTTGCGGTGATGCGTTCAGCCCGCCCGCGTAGATGCTGAGCATCTCGGGCGCCCAGCGGGCGACGCCGTCGGCCGACAGGGGGTCGGTGCCCAGGACTTCGGCGAGCCGGTCGCGCAGGAGGAAGACGGCCAGGTCGTTGGCGAGCAGGAAGGCCGCGCGGACTGCCGGCTCCCGGCCGGGTGCGGCCAGGCCGGCTGCCGCCAGGCGGTTCAGCGCGGCTTGACCGAGGTCGAACAGGCGCTGGAAGAGCTGCCTGCCGACGTCGGTGTCGGACAGCAGCAGCCGGCGCAGGTAGCCGGGCAGCGGGGAACCGGCGGGGAGGTGGCGGGTGAACGCCTCGCTGAGGGAACTCGCTCCGGTACCGGGGTCGAGGAGCTGAGCCCCGCCCTCGTCGGTCAGTTCGCGCAGCATCGCCTCGAACACGGCCAGGACATGCCTGTCGACCTCCTGGCGCAGACCGTCCTTCGAACCGAAGTGATGCACCACGAGTCCCGCCGACACGCCCGCGGCCTCGGCGATCTGGCGAACCGTCACCGATTCCGGTCCACGGGCGGCGAACAGCCGCAGCGCCTCGTCGCGGATCACCGCCCGAGTGGTCCGGTCATCCAGGGTTGAACGCATGTACAACATGCTAAACACTCGTTCAATGCCGTGTCCAGGGGGCACCGAGTTGCGTCGGCCGGGGTCCGGCCGGGTTTCTTCGCGGTTCTCACCAGCCCGGCCGGGCCCGTCTGCCGAACAGCAGACCCCGCGGCTCCGGCGGCGGCGGTGTCCCCGGCTTGAGCGGCCAGGCGAGCAGCATGCCCGCGAGGAAGCCGACGATGTGGGCCGCGTACGCCACCGTGCCCGCCTCGGAGACGGCCTCGCCGGACGAGTACACGGCCTGGAGCACGAACCAGAACCCGAGCACCAGCCAGGCGGGCAGCCGCAGCGGCAGGAAGATCAGGAACGGCACCAGGACCCACACCCTGGCTCTCGGGTACAGCACGAGATAGGCGCCCAGGACACCCGCGACGGCCCCGGAGGCGCCGATCAGCGGATCGGCCGAGTCGGCGTTGAGGTACGCGAAGCCGTAGCCAGCCGCGTAGCCGCAGACGACGTAGAAAAGGAAGTACCGCACGTGACCCATGCGGTCCTCGATGTTGTTGCCGAAGATCAGCAGGAAGAGCATGTTGCCCAGCAGGTGCAGCCAGCTGCCGTGCAGGAACATCGCGGTGAAGACCGACAGGGCGGGGGACTTGTCGTAGCCCGGCGGGCCGATCACACAGCCGGGACCGTTCGGGCCCGCGGCCACCTCGCCGGTGGGGACGACGCCGGGCAGCTGATCGTGGATCAACTCCCGCGGCACGGCCGCGTAGTGGTCCAGGAACGCGTGCAGCCGGCACATCTGGGCCAGGCTGCTCTCACCGGACACGGAGCCGGCTATGCCGGGCGTGGACAGGAAGACGAGGACGTTCGCGGCGATCAGCGCGTATGTCACCCAAGGGGTGCGGCGCACCGGGTTCACGTCATGGACGGGGATGACCACGACTGGTATCTGCCCGGGATCCGTGCGGCGAATCGGTGTACGGGGTGAACGGGGCCGTGGCCGCTTGCGTATGAACCGGCAACCGCCCGCGGCACGGGGAAGGCGGGTCGCGGGGTCTACGTGAGGAACAGGCGATGAACGACCGAGTTACTCCTCCGATTCACGCGCTGCCCGACGGGGAGGCCGAGATCGCGGTGGTGGTGCGGCTGCCGTGGGAAGACGTGGCGCGGCTGGGTCAGGAGGCCGGCCGGCTCGCGTCGCAGATGCAGCGGCCGGTGACGCTGGACGAGGCCGTGAGCCACCGGCTGCGGTCGGCCCGGCCCGCCGCGGCGCATGCGAAGCCGGCCGGGGAGCAGCCCGCTGCCGCCGCCGCTGCCGCGATGCCGCCGAGTGTGAGTGCGTCGGTTTCCTCGTTGCCGTCCCGGCCGCCGGCCGAGCAGGCCCGGCAGGCCATCGAGAGGATCAACGGGTCCGCCTAGTCGCCCGGGGGCGCGGGTCGTTCGGCGGGTGCGGGTCCGTCGTGGCCGGTCGCGCCCACGCGGCGGAGCCGCAAATCGATACAGCCCCGCGCCCCTTGGGGGGTTGGTGGCGCGGTCTGTCATGAAGGTCTGGCGTTCACTGCCTTCGCTGCCTTTCTGGCCGCTACCAGAACCGGGTCCCAGACCGGGGAGAACGGAGGTGCATAGCCGAGGTCCAGGGCCGTCATCTGTTCCACCGTCATGCCGGCCGTCAGGGCGACCGCCGCGATGTCGACCCTCTTGCCCGCGCCCTCGCGGCCCACGATCTGTACGCCCAGCAGGCGTCCCGTGCGGCGTTCGGCGATCATCTTGACCGTCATGAAGGAGGCACCCGGGAAGTATCCGGCGCGGCTCGTGGACTCGATCGTGGCCGTCACGTACTGCAGGCCCGCCCTGCGCGCGTCCTTCTCGCGCAGGCCCGTGCGGGCGATCTCCAGGTCGCAGACCTTGCTGACGGCCGTGCCGACCACACCGGGGAACGTGGCGTAGCCGCCCGCCGCGTTCGTGCCGATGATCTGGCCGTGCTTGTTGGCGTGGGTGCCGAGGGGGACGTGGCGTTCCCGGCCGGAGACCAGGTCGAGGACCTCGACGCAGTCGCCGCCCGCCCAGATGTTCTCGTGGCCGCGGACCCGCATGGCGAGGTCGGTCAGCAGGCCGCCGTGGTCGCCCAGGGGGAGGCCCGCGGCCCGTGCGAGGGCGGTCTCCGGGCGGACTCCGATGCCGAGGACGACGACGTCCGCGGGGTACTCGGCGTCCTCGGTGGCGACCGCGCGGACGGCGCCGTCGTCGCCGGTGAGGATCTTGGTGACCGCGGCGTCGTCGACCATGGTGATGCCGAGGCCCTCCATCGCCTCGTGCACCAGGCGCCCCATGTCCGGGTCGAGGGTGGACATGGGCTCGCTGCCGCGGTTGACGACCGTGACCTCGTAGCCGCGGTTGATGAGGGCCTCGGCCATCTCGACGCCGATGTAGCCGGCGCCGACCACCACCGCGCGACGGCCACGCGTGCGTGCCAGGCGGTCGATCAGGGCCTGGCCGTCGTCGAGGGTCTGCACGCCGTGCACACCGGGGGCGTCGGCGCCCGGCATGTCGGGGCGGATGGGACGGGCACCGGTCGCGATCACGAGCTTGTCGTACGACGTCCAGGACTCGGCGCCGGAATCGACGTCACGCGCGCGTACCCGGCCGCCGGCCACGTCGATCTCCACGACCTCCGTGCGCATGCGCAGGTCGATGTCCCGCGCCCGGTGCTCCTCGGCCGTACGGGCGATCAGTCGGTCCCGTTCGGGCACCTCGCCGCCCACCCAGTACGGGATGCCGCACGCCGAGAAGGAGGTGAAGTGCCCGCGCTCGAAGGCCACGATCTCCAGCTCCTCGGCGCTCCTCAGGCGGCGCGCCTGCGACGCCGCGGACATCCCCGCGGCGTCGCCGCCGATCACCACCAGCCGCTCCCGCTCGCCCGGCACACCCCTCGCAGCGCTCATGTTCATGCGAACACGCTACGGGGGCAGGGAATTTCAGTCCTGTCCGCCGCTCTGCTCGTCGCCCGCGTGCGTGGGGCGCGGAGCGGGACGGGCCGCCGGCAGCGGGCCCGGCACGGGGCTCGCGGGCACGGTCGCCGGGCGGCGCGGCAGCCGGGGGCGCAGGACCTTCAGCCACAGCAGGAGGAGCAGCGCCGCCACCGCCGCGAACGGCAGCAGCGCGCCGAACGCCACCGCGATCCAGCGCAGCATCGTCACGAACGCGTTCCAGCCACCCGCGAGCGCGTCCAGGAAGCCCGGGTCGTCGTCCTTCGCGGCCTTCTTCACCGGCGTCTCGGAGAGGGTCAGCGAGATCGTCGCGAGGCTCGTGCGGTCCTTCAGCGACGCCTGCTGGGCCAGCAGCGACTCCAGGTCGGCCTGCCGGCGGCTCAGCTCGCCCTCCAGCGTCACCACGTCGCTGAGCTTGGTCGCCTGGTCCATCAGCTCACGGATCCGGGCCACGCTGGCCTGCTGCGACTTGACGCGGCTCTCCACGTCCACGACCTGGTCGGTGACGTCCTGCGCCTTGGCGCTGCGCTCGATCAGCTTGCCCGCGCCCTCCAGGTCCGCGAGGACCTCGGCGTACTTGTCGACGGGCACGCGCAGCACGACCCGGGTGTGCTCGTGGCCCTCCTCGTCGCGGGTGGTGGTCTCGTTGCCGACGTAGCCGCCCGCGTTCTCGGCGGTCGCACGGGCCTCGTCGAGGGCCTTCGGCACCTCCTTGACCTGCACGGTCAGCGAGGCGGTGCGGATGATGTGGCTCGCGGTGACCTTGGCAGGCGCGGTGGCCCGGCCGGCGTCGGAGCCGGCGCCGGGCGCGCCCTCCTTGGCGCCTGCGTCGGAATTCGCGCCTGCGTCGGAGTCCGCCCGGGCGGCCTCGCCGGCGGCGGCCTTGCTGTCGCCGCCCGAGTCGTTCGCGGCGCTGCAGCCGGTGAGCGCGAGGGCGGTGGCCAGCAGGAGGCCGGCCAGGGCATGAACAGGTCGTGCGGAACGTCGTGTGCGCATGTGGGCGTACCCCCGAGGGTCGTCGTGACGACTGACGCTCCTTCGACGCGGGGACCCCTCGGAACGTTGGCCGGAAACGGTCCCGATGCGGTCACGGTCGGGACTCGGGGCGGGCACACGCGGCGGACGACCCGGGGCCGGGCGGCGGCGCGACGGGGCCGTACGGCCCTGGCAGTCGTGTCAGTGGCGTTTGAGAGAGTGGGATCATGCGCGAGCACAGCGAGGACACACGCACGGGCGACGACCCCGTACGGCCCGGTCATGTCGTGGTCGTCGGCGGCGGGATCGCCGGACTGGCAGCCGCCCACCGGCTGCTGGACCGCGGCAGACGCGTGACCGTCCTGGAGGCCTCGGACCGGGTCGGCGGCAAGCTGCTGCCCGGCGAGATCGCGGGCGTGCGCGTGGACCTCGGCGCCGAGTCGATGCTGGCCCGCCGCCCCGAGGCGATCGCCCTCGCGCGGGAGGCGGGCCTCGCCGAGCGGCTTCAGCCGCCGGCCAGTGCGAGCGCAGCGATCTGGACCCGTGGCGCCCTGCGCCCCATGCCCAAGGGGCATGTGATGGGCATCCCCGGCACCGCCGGCGCCCTCGCCGGAGTCCTGTCCGACGAAGGGCTCGCCCGTATCGAGCGCGACGCCGACCTGCCGCGCACCGAGGTCGGCGACGACGTGGCGGTCGGCGCGTACGTGGCGGCACGCCTGGGCCGCGAGGTCGTCGACCGCCTCGTCGAACCGCTGCTGGGCGGTGTCTACGCCGGCGACGCGTACCGCATCTCGCTGCGCTCCGCGGTCCCGCAGCTCTACCAGGCCGCACTGACCCACGACTCGCTCACCGAGGCGGTCCGCGAGATCCAGGCCAAGGCCGCGGCGAACCAGCAGACCGGGCCGGTGTTCATGGGGATCGAGGGCGGCGTGGGCCGGCTCCCGCTCGCCGTCGCGGAGTCGGTGCGTGCGCGGGGCGGCGAGATCGTGACCGGGGCGCCGGTGACCGAGCTGCGCCGCGAGGCGTCCGGCGGCTGGCGCGTGGTCGCCGGTGACCGGGTGCTGCGAGCCGACGCGGTCGTCGTCGCCGTGCCCGCCCTGGCCGCCGCCGCCCTGCTGCGCGCCGAGGTGCCCGGGGCCGCCGCCGAGCTGGAGGGCGTCGAGTACGCCTCCATGGCCCTGATCACCCTCGCCTACCGCCGCGCCGACGCCGGGCTCCCGGCGGGCAGCGGCTTCCTCGTGCCGCCGGTCGACGGGCGCACCATCAAGGCGTCGACGTTCGCCTCCCAGAAGTGGGGCTGGATCGCCGACGAGGACCCGGACACGATCGTCCTGCGCACGTCGGTCGGGCGGTACGGCGAGACGGAGATCCTGGGCCGCGAGGACGCCGATCTCGTCGATGTCTCGCGCCGGGACCTGAAGGAGGCCACCGGCCTCGACGCCACCCCGCTTCAGACCCGTGTGACCCGCTGGACCGACGGCCTGCCGCAGTACCCGGTCGGCCACCACGCGCGCGTGGCCCGCGTCCGCGAGCACGTCGCCCGGGTGCCGGGCCTCGCGGTGTGCGGCGCGCAGTACGACGGCGTGGGCATCCCGGCGTGCATCGCGAGCGCGTACGCCGCCGTGGACCGGCTCGACGGCGATCTGGAATCAAAAGGTGCAGCGCGAAGCGCTTCGGCCGAGGGCG
The DNA here is from genome assembly GCF_057710365.1 of Streptomyces sp. bgisy027. Classification (NCBI taxonomy): domain Bacteria; kingdom Bacillati; phylum Actinomycetota; class Actinomycetes; order Kitasatosporales; family Streptomycetaceae; genus Streptomyces; species Streptomyces sp. bgisy027. Next base: position 237,247 of record NZ_JBYIVZ010000008.1, on the reverse strand, counting down.
GTGGTGCGCGACGGGCGGGCGTGCAGGAGCTCACCGCCGACCCGGTGCAGAGTCTGCACGGCGGAGCGGGAGAATAGGGGCATGAGTGACGACGCCTCCACCACCGAGTCCGGCAGGATCCCGAACAAGGGCAAGCTGGCCAAGGACCTCAACGAGGTCATCCGCTACACCCTCTGGTCGGTCTTCAAGCTGAAGGACGTGCTCCCCGAGGACCGCGCGGGCTACGCCGACGAGGTCCAGGAGCTGTTCGACCAGCTCGCCGCCAAGGACGTGACGATCCGCGGCACCTACGACGTGTCCGGCCTGCGCGCCGACGCCGACGTCATGATCTGGTGGCACGCGGAGACCAGCGACCAGCTCCAGGACGCGTACAACCTCTTCCGCCGCACCAGGCTGGGCCGCGCGCTCGAACCGGTCTGGTCGAACATGGCGCTGCACCGCCCCGCCGAGTTCAACCGCTCGCACATCCCGGCGTTCCTCGCCGACGAGACGCCGCGCAACTACGTCAGCGTCTACCCCTTCGTGCGCTCCTACGACTGGTACCTGCTGCCCGACGAGGACCGCCGCCGCATGCTCGCCGACCACGGCAAGATGGCCCGTGGCTACCCGGACGTCCGCGCCAACACGGTCGCCTCGTTCTCGCTGGGCGACTACGAGTGGATCCTCGCCTTCGAGGCCGACGAGCTCTACCGCATCGTCGACCTCATGCGTCACCTGCGCGCCTCCGAGGCCCGGATGCACGTCCGTGAGGAAGTGCCGTTCTACACCGGCCGCCGCAAGTCCGTGGCCGAACTGGTCGCCGGACTCGCCTAGCCGGTGGCACGGCGAAGCCCCGCACCCCGTCGCTTGGGGTGCGGGGCTTCGCCGCGTGAGCCTTGCCGGCTACGGACGGGCCGCGGTCTCGCGGTGGTCCTTGTGCTGAGCGGCGGGCTTCTTCGCCTTGCGCTCGCCCGCCCGCTCCGGCTTCGGCTCCGGGTGCCCCTCGCACGAGGCGTGCCGCGCCGGCAGACGGCCCTCCAGCAGATACGCGTCGATGTGGCCGTTGACGCAGGCGTTCGGGCCGTACGCGATGCCGTGCGTCCCGGCGTCCCGCTCGGTCACCAGGACCGAGCCCGCGAGCCGCCGGTGCATCTCCAGCGCCCCGTCGTACGGGGTCGCGGCATCCCGCTCGGCGGCCAGGATCAGCGTCGGAGGCAGCTCACCGGGACCGGTCCGCACGTCGACCGGCTGCTGCCGGGGGGCCTTCCAGAAGGCGCACGGCAGGTTCATCCACGCGTTGTCCCAGGTCTCGAACGGCGCCACACGCGCGAGCCGGGTGTTGTCCCGGTCCCAGGTCGCCCAGTCCGTCGGCCAGGGCGCGTCGTTGCACTCCACGGCGGTGTAGACCGCGTTCGTGTTCTCCTCCTCGGCCGCCGCCTCCGGCACCGGCGAGGCCAGCTCCACCAGCGGCTTCGCGTCGCCCTTCAGATACGCCGACAGGGCCTGCGCCCGAGAGGGCCAGTAGTCGTCGTAGTAGCCGGCCTGGAGGAACGCCTCCTGCAGCTGCCCCGGCCCGATCTTCCCCCCGGCCGGCCGCGTCGCGAGCCGGGTGCGCACCTTCTCGTAGTTGGCCAGCACCGCGTCGGCGGTGATGCCGAGCCCGTACACGTCGTCGTGCTCGGCGACCCACTCCCGGAAGTCCGCCCAGCGGCCCTCGAACGCGGCCGACTGCGCGAGGTTGTTGTGGTACCAGATCTGCTTCGGGTCCGGGTTCACCGCGGAGTCGAACACCATCCGCCGCACGTGCTGGGGGAAGAGGTGCGCGTACAGCGCGCCGAAGTAGGTGCCGTACGAGGCGCCGATGAACGTCAGCTTCTCCTCGCCCAACGCGGCGCGCAGGACGTCCAGATCACGGGCGTTGTTGAGCGAGTTGTAGTGCTGCAGGGCGCTGCCGGCGCGCTGGGCGCAGCCGCGCGCGTACGCCTTCGCCCGGGCGACGCGTTCCTTCTTGTACGCCTCCGAGGGGAACGTCGGCGCCTGCGAGGGCACCTTGAAGTACTGCTTGGGGTCCTGGCAGGACAGCGGCGCCGAGGGTCCCACGCCGCGCGGGGCGTAGCCGACCAGGTCGTACGCGGCCGCGAGCCGCTTCCACGCCGGGACGACCCCGATCAGCGGGAACTGGATGCCGGAGGCGCCGGGTCCGCCCGGGTTGTAGACCAGGGCGCCCTTGCCCGGCACCCGGCGCTTGCTGTTGTGCGGGTCCTTGTGCGTGGCCTGCGCACGGCTGACCAGCAGCCGGATCTGCTTGCCGTCGGGGTGTGCGTAGTCCAGCGGGACGGGCACCGTGCCGCACCGCACGGTGCCGGGCAGGCCCTGCTCCTTGGGGCAGCGCCCGAAGGTGATGCCGGCGGCCTCGGCGCGTGCGGCGGCCACCGTCGTGCCGTGCCGCTCGTCCGCTCTGGGAGCCGCCCCGGCGCCTGCGGCCGGGGCCAGGGAGAGAGCGGACAGGAGCATGGCCCCCGCGGCCGAGTAGAGGGCGGCAGCTCGCATGGCGTTTCCCTTCGGTGCACGGCAGCAACAAAAGGGATATTTGGTTCGTCTGTTGATGAAGGCAAGCACCGCCTCGCCGAAGTCGCCGCAATGCCCCCTATGCGTTATCGACTTACGGCGCCGTCAGTCGCGCCGGTGCATCGCCTCGTGGTGCTGCTCGCGGTGCGCGAAGGCGGCGCGCAGGTCCGGCTCCCCGATCGCGCGCACGCCCCGCACGGCCACGGACGTGAGGTAAGTACGGTCGCCGCCGCCCCCGGAGTGCCGCACCAGCGCACTGAGCAGCCGCTGCCCGGCCGGGGAGGCCCAACGCGCGTACGGCTGGATCTCGATGCGGGCGACGGTCAGACAGCTCAGGGTGAGCACGAACGGCAGCGCGAACCACAGCGCGACCAGGTGTGCCGGCATGTCCGACTGGGCGGGCGCCAGCAGGGCGATCGCGCCGAGCGCCGCCACGACCGCGGCGGCGAGCCGCACCTGACGGATCGCGGCGCCTATGTCGTCACGCGCTCCGGCGGGCACGGCGAGCCCTGCGCTGACCAGCCGGTCGCCGAGGCTGCCCACCGCGTCGGCGGCGGCCGCGGCGTCCCGCACCGGCTCGATCAGGGACTGGCCCTCGGGCCCGATGGCCCCTATCACCGAGCGTTCCATCTCGTCCCGGCCGCGCGGATCGACGACGGTCGCCCAGCCCGTGCGCGCGAGCAGCAGCCGCCGCTGGCGCGCCATGGAGACCAGCGTCAGATCGGCGACCCTGCGGGGGCCGCCGGACAGGAACGCGGCCTCGTACAGCGTCAGATCGTGGTCCCGGGCCGCGGTCGCCTCTTTCGTTTCCATGGCCGCGGCGTGCACGGCGGCCAGGCACAGCCGCGTGCACGCCGTGCCGGCGACGGCCCAGGCCAGCAGCAGAAGAAGCACCCAGAACATGCCGCGTTTCTATGCCAAGGCTCTGTGCGGCGCCATGCCTTGTTCACCATGCGGACAGAGAGTTGCCGGGATGTGACGTTCCGGATCGGCCGGGCGAGGCGTCAGGAGTCCCCGGAGCCGCCTTCCGGGCGCGGGCTGCTGGCGGCCGACGGCAGGGTGTACCCCGGCGACGGGGGCGGCGTCATCGGGACGGCCGGAGCGGGATCGGACGTCGGGCCCGGCGGGGCGGGGGACGGGGTCAGCGGCGGGGTGCTGTCGGCGACCATGTCCCGTGCCAGGGCCTCGTAGTCGACGTAGCCGGTGGCCTCCAGGACCGTGATGTGGTCCAGGACGGTGGTGTTGGCGTCGTCGGCGAGCTTGCGCACGAGAGAGTTGCGCGTACCGGCCCGGACCTGGGCGACGACGGAGAACACCTTGCCGTGCGCCAGCCGCAGGATGTTCGCGAACCGGCTGTCGTACTCCACGCCCTGGGCGGCGTTCAGGGTCGCCAGCCACTCCTGCTGCTGCTCGCTCGGCTCGTTGGGCAGCTGGAGGCTCAGCTCGGCCGCGACGTCGCGCACCCGCTCGTCCAGGAAAGCGTGCCCCTCGACGAGATGTTCACCGGCGGTCCGTACGGCCGGGGCGGTGCCCTTCTGCAGGGCCTGCCGGCCGGCGGGCAGTTCCCACAGCCCGGCGAGGCGGACCTTCGTGATGAAGTCGCGGTCGAGGGCGGACAGCGGCCCGTAGCCGGTCGAGACGCTGTCGGCGTTCAGCACGTCGAGGCCGGTCCCGGAGCGGTCGGCGTACGACCAGATCGGGAAGATCATCGCCAGTAGCGTCACCATCAGGCCCGTGATGATGATCCCGGTGCCGCTGAAGATGCCTCGGCCGTTGATCGGGGGTCGCTTGCGGGATCGCATGGTGCCTCCTGTTGCGGCACCGCACGTTAGTGCGCTTCGGGGATGAGGTTGGCATATTACTTCGGCGCCCACGCCAACTTCCGTACAGGAGCGAATGCTTGCAAGCGGGGTGCTTACGGGCGAAAAGGGAGTAGTGGCGAGGGTTTTATGGGGCCATACGCGGACCAAGCGGGCGCGCGGAGTATGGCGCGGGCCCCGGTGTTGACCCCGGCACACTCGCCGGCCGCGACCGTGTCCACCGGCGAGCGGGATTCGGCATGGTCCGCCCCCGCTCACCGACGCAGCAGCACCCGGCGCGTGGCCCGGGCCAGCCGTACCCCCGGACGCCGGGAGCGCGGCGCGGGCCCCGACCGCTCCAGCCACCACTCCCGCAACTCGGCCCGCACCCCCGCGTCCTCGCAGCGGCCGCCGGTCAGCAGATACCCGGCGAAGTCCAGTGCGTCGCGCCGGTAGCCGCCGGTCATCGGGTGCCCGTGCGCGTATCCGAGGAAGTCCCGCCGGTACCCGTCGCCGAGGATCACCGGCAGCTCCGGCGCGACCTTCGCCACGACGTCCGCCCGCTTCCCGGCGAGCGCCCGCGCCTGCACACCGAGCCGCACCCGGTCGAACCCCTCCGGCACGGGCGTCCCGGCGACCAGCGCGGAGAGCAGCGCGGCCTGTGCCAGCCCGAGCCGCTGCCGGACGGGCTCAGGGGCCTCCTGGACCGGGGCCGCCTCTCGTGAGCTCCCGGTCGCCGGGGTCCCGCTCTGAGCGGTCCGCTCGGCGGCACCCTTCTTCAAGGCCCCTCGGATCGCTCCCAACTCCCGCTCCAGCTCGGCCGGTTCGGGGAAGTTCTCGTCGCGCTCCAGCAGCACCCCCGGCGGGGACACCCGGGAGGCGAGGTCGGTGAGGACGTCGAGGACCGGCTGGGGGACGGGGTGCGCGTGGCTGTCGTGCCAGACACCGTCGCGCTCGAAGCCGCCCGCGACATGGACGTACGCGATGGCCTCCAGCGGCAGCTCGGCGAGCGCCCTGGCCGGGTCCTCGCCCCGGTTGACGTGGTTGGTGTGCAGGTTGGCCACGTCGATGAGCAGCCGTACGCCGGTGCGGTCGGCGAGCTCGTACAGGAACTGCCCCTCGGTCATCTCCTCGCCCGGCCAGGAGATCAGCGCGGCGATGTTCTCCACGGCGAGCGGCACCGGCAGCGCGTCCTGCGCGATCCGGACGTTCTCGCACAGCACGTCGAGGGCGTCCCGGGTGCGCGGCACCGGCAGCAGGTGCCCGGCTTCCAGCATCGGGGAGGCGGTCAGCGCGCCGCCCGCCCGTACGAACGCGATGTGCTCGGTGACCAGCGGCGACCCCAGCGCCTCCACCCGTTCGGCGAGCGCGGCCAGCCGCCCTGCGCCCGGCCGCTCGGCGCCGCCGAGGCCCAGCGAGACACCGTGCGGGATCACGGTGACGCCGCGCTCCCGCAGCCGTACCAGGGACTCCGGCAGATGGCCGGGGCAGACGTTCTCGGCGACGGTCTCGACCCAGTCGATGCCCGGCATGCGTTCCACGGCGTCCGCGATCTCCGGACGCCATCCGATTCCCGTACCCAGTCGCTCCATCGTCCCCTCCTCGGCCTGCTCCGTGTCGGATGTGACGGGGGTATGGCCCCTGAGCAGGGAGCCGAACCCCTCGGGGGCCACCTTCAGAGCAACATTTGAGGTTGGGACCGCGCCCCGCCACGGGCTGGTACGGGCGGGACGGCCGGGATGTTCAACCGCGCGGAGTGCGCCGCAGCGCCGGGTGGTCGGCTACGACCGTGCACGAGCCGGGCGCGATCTCCGTGAACCCCGCGTCCCGCACCAACGGCAGCGCACCGCTCGTCAGATCGCCCCAGCGCGCCGGGTCCGCGGTCCGTACCTCCAGCGGGAACCCCGCGTCACGCCAGGTGGCCCGCTCCTCGTCCGACAGCTCCCACCAGGCGAGCTGGGCCGCGTGCCCCGTCTGCGCCATCGCCTTGCCGGCCGACATGTCGAGCTCGGGGTTCAGCCAGAGCACCGGCGCCGAGGGGTCGGCGTCGACGGGCGGCTCAGGATCGTCGAGGTCGGTTCCGGAGACCTGGAGCTTCGCCAGCTCCTTGGGCCAGCCGTCCAGCGGCACCGGCGGGAACACCCGCACCTCGGCCGACTTCCCGGTGACGGTGATCCCCGGCAGCCCTTCCGCCCGTCGCCACTCGGCCCCGCGGGCCCGCCGCACGACCTTGCGGATGCGTGCGTCCTGCCAGTCATGGATCGCCCGGGCCCATTCGCCCTCGCCGAGCGACCGCTCGTCACTGAGGATCGTCAGCACGGCGCGGGCGGAGGTCTCCAGGGCGTCGGTGCGGGCGGGCGGGGCGTCCCGCTCGATCCGTACGACCAGCGGGAGCACGAACTGGGGTGCGGCGTCGCGCGCATCGGGTTCGGACCGGAAGGGGCTGTCGCCGCCGGACGTCGGATCATGGCTCACGTCTGCCAACCTTAAAGGGCGCGGGGCCGTGTCGATTCTGCGGCTCCGCCGCGTGCGCGCGATCAGCTCCCGCTCGGCGGCAGCCGCGCGTACGAGAAGATGCCCCCCATGCAACGCGATCTTCGTCTGGACAACGTGGGCCGCCGTTACGGCCTGCGCGGCCCATGGGTCTTACGCGCCGTCCACCTCACCGTGCTGCCCGGCACCCTCATCCGTATAGAAGGCCCCAACGGCACCGGCAAGTCCACCCTCCTGCGGCTCCTCGCGGGCATGGACGCCCCGACCGAGGGCCGTATCACCGGCCGTCCCCGGACCGCGTACGTCCCCGAGCGCTTCCCCACCGCACTCCCCTTCACCGCCCTCGGCTACCTCACCCACCTCGGCAAGGTCCACGGCCTGTCCCACCTCGCGGCCAAGCGCGCCGCGGGCGACTGGCTCGACCGCCTCGGCGCCGCCCCCTACGCCCGTACCCCCATGGCCCAGTTGTCGAAGGGCAGCAGCCAGAAGGTCGCCGTCGCGCAGGCCCTGCTCGCCGAACCCGAGCTGCTCGTGCTGGACGAGGCCTGGACCGGCCTCGACACCGACGCCCGCGCGGAGCTGGAGCGGGCCGTCGCCGAACGGACCGCGGGCGGCACCGCCGTGGTCTTCGTGGACCACGACCCGCGCCGCCTGGCGGGGGCGCCCGACGCGACGTACACCGTGCGGGACGCGGGGCTGGAGCTCCGCGGGGAACCGGCGTCAGCCGAGCCCGAGGGCCCGCGCGTGATCGTCGTCGTCCAGGGACCGAAAGGCGGGCAGCCTCCCGCCGGCGCGATCCGCACGGCCGCCTCGGCCGAGGAGCTCACCCCCGGCACCCACCGACTCACCGTGCCCGCGTCCCACTCCGACCTCCTTCTGCGCGCCCTGCTCACCGCCCGGCCGCCCTGGCACGTGGTGAGCGTGGCCCCGCAGCCGAACCCCGACCACGAGAGCCGCAGATGACCGCCCTGCTCGGATACCAGGCCGCCCTGCTCGCCCGCTCGCAGCGCTGGCTGCCGCCGCTCATCCTGTACGTCGCGTTCCTCGGCATCGGCGTGCAGAGCGGCCGGCCGATCCTCGATTCGCTCGGCTACACGGCCGCGGCGCTGCTGCCCGTCGCCGCCTGGCTGGTGCGGATCTGCGTCACCAACGAACCGCCCGCCGCCCGCAGTTGTGTCTCCGCGGCGGTCGGCCCCGGGCGGGCGCACCTCGCCGCGCTGCTGGTGGCACTGGCCACCGCCGTGGCCCTGGGGGTGGTCGCGACCGTCGCCGTGACCCTGATCAGCCACTCGGCCGGCGCGGACAGCCGGACGCATCTGTCACGCCTCGCGGCGGGCGCGGCCGGACTGCTCGCCATGCTGGCCTGCGCCCTGCTGGGTACGGCCGTCGGCGCCCTCACCACCTGGCCGGTGCTGCGCTCGACCGGCCGCGCGGTGCCGGCGATGCTGCTCGCGGCCCTGCTGTCCGTCGTGGCGACCGGTTCCCCGGCACAGGCGGCGGTCAGCGGCCTGGTCACGGGCTCCCGCTCGGGCACGGTCCCGATGCCGGTACTGCCGCTGGCGGCCGCGGCCGGGCTCACGGCGGCGGCGATCGCGGCGGCCTGCGCGCTCACGTCCCGCAGATCACCCTGAGCACGCGGTGCGCTGCGCCTCCTGCCTCCCCCAAGTTCACGACTTCGCTCGAACAGGGGGACCCCCATGCACACCGCGCAGAGCGTGATCCCCTTGTACGACTCCGGGTACTCGGTGGGCGCGTAGGACGCTCACCGCCGCCCGTTCGAGGCCCCGATCAGCTCGGACACCTTCACCAGCCGGAAGCCCTTCGCGCGCAGCCGGGGCACGACGCTGCGCACCACCCGCTCGGTCGTGGGAGCGGCGCTGCGCGTGCAGTGCAGGACGACCACGGACCCGGGCCGCACCCCGTCCAGCACCTCCCGGGCGACCGCGGCGGCGTCCGTGGCGAACGCGTCCCCGCTCACCACGTCCCACTGCACGGCCGTGACACCGACAGGGGTCAGCGCCTGAAGGGCCCGCCGGTCGTGGCACCCGCCCGGGAACCGGAAGTACGGCACCGCATCGCGGATCCCCACCTTCCGGAACACCGAGTACGCCCGCTCCACGTCCGCCCGCATCCCCGCCTCGCCGATCGTCGGCAGTCCGTAGCAGTGGTCGGTGAAGGCGTAGTGGCTGTAGGAATGGCTGGCGACCTCGAAGAGGGGGTCCCGGCCGATGGACCGGGCCTGCCGCGGGTACTCCTCGGCCCACCGCCCCGTCATGAACACGGTCGCCGGCACCTTCAACTCCCGCAGCGCCGCGATCAGTCCCGGATTGTCGAACCGCTCGCCCTGCGCCGCCCGCGGCCCCTGGTCGGCGGTCATGTCGGCGTCGAAGGTGAGCGCGACGGTCCGCCCCGCGTCGCGCGGGCCGTGCTCGAAGACGGCCGTCATGCCCGCGGGCCCGGGCGCGAGAGTCGGCGGCTCGGCCCCCGGAGAGGTGGCGCTGGTCGCCGGAAGAGGAGCCCGGGTGGTGTGGTGCGCCCCGCATGCGGCGAGCGTGACGAGGGCCGCCCCCAGGACGCAGGCGGTGGTGACGCTTCGTACGGGAGTGATCACCGAATGAAGATATGATGATCAAACGGCCATTTCGGTATGTCGAAGGGTGCGCCGGGCCCGTGTCACCCGCCCGGCGGGCCCGGGGCCGTCAGCCGTTTCCGTCCTTGCGGGTGCAGGTGCCCGTCGGTGCGGAGGCCGGGGGGCGGCACTGGAGGCCGTAGTCGTTCGGGTTCTTGCTCAGGTAGCGGCCGATGCAGCTGTTCACCGTGGTGCGGTCGTGCTCGGCGCAGAAGGTCAGGGCCGCACGGCCGTTGGGGAAGGGGCCGGGGGCGTAGAACACCCAGTAGCCGGCGCGCAGGGACGCGTAGTCGTCGCTGCGCAGCACCTCGGCCTGCGGGACGGACCGGCGGATCGTGGTGAGTCTGCGGTCCCGGTCGGCGATGCCCGCGGAGACGGGTTCGGAGTGGAGCTGGGCGATCCAGCGGCCGGCCGGGTTCCCGGAGGGCTTGGGCGCGGCGGTCTTCGGGGTGGGTGGCGGCGCGGGGGACGTCTGCCGGTCCGATGGGCCGGGTGTGGCCGCCGTGGCCGACGGATTCGTCGTGGCGCCGGCCTTGTCGCCGCCCGTGTCACCCGCCCTGCCCGGGTCGCCGGTGCGCAGGGTGAGGGCGAGTGCCGTGGCCGTGGCGATCGCCAGCACCGCGGTCGCGGCGACCACCAGGGGTGTGCGGCGCCGGGTGCCGCTCGTGCGCTGCGGGACCGTGGGGCGCGGGGTGTCCAGCCGGGTGGGGGTGGGCGCCGGCAGGTGCGGTGCGGTGGCGGTCATCGTCGGCTGGGCGGCCCAGTACGGCGTCGCCCCCGACTCCACCTGCGCCAGCATCGCGTCCAGCCGCGCGGCGTCCGGCCGGGCCGCCGGGTCCCGGACCAGCAGCGCTTCGAGCACCGGCGTCAGCGGGCCGGAGCGGGACGGCGCAGGCAGTGGGTCGTCGAGTACGGCGGCCAGGGTGGCGAGGGTGGTCGGGCGGCGCAGCGGGCTGATGCCCTCGGCGCAGACGTACAGCACCACGCCCAGCGACCAGAGATCGGCGGAGGGGTCGTCACCGTGACCCCGGATCCGCTCCGGCGCCATGTACTCGGGCGAGCCGACGAGTTCACCGGTGGCCGTGAGCCCCGTCGTGCCCTGGAGGGCGGCGATGCCGAAGTCGGTCAGGACCGCGCTGCCGTCCGGCCGCAGCAGGATGTTGGCGGGCTTGACGTCCCGGTGCTGGATGCCCGCGACGTGCGCGGCCCGCAGCGCGGCGAGCACCTGGCGGCCGAGCCGGGCCGTCCCGGCGGGCGTCAACGGGCCCTCGTCCAGCCGCTGTTGCAGGGAGACGCCCGGCACCAGCTCCATCACGATCCACGGATGCGGTTCGGCATCCACTATCTGATGAACCGTCACTACGTTCGGGTGGCTGAGCCGGGCCAGCGCCCGCGCCTCCCGCATCACACGCTCGCGCACCACACCGACCGTGTCCGCGTCGGACCGCACCGCCTTGAGCGCGACCTCGCGGTCGAGCACCGTGTCGCGAGCCCGCCACACGGTGCCCATACCTCCACTGCCGAGCCGTTCCACGAGCGCGAAGCGGCCGTCGACGAGATCCCCCGGTGCGTTCATGCCGCACAGGTTAGAGGACGCCGCGGAGGGGCGGCTTCCGCAGGGACTCCCGTCAAGGGGCCGTCACTTGCGCCAGGGCCCGGTCACCGCGAACGTCGTGCCCGGTGTGTAGCAGTTGACGTACATCGTCCGGCCGTCCGGCGAGAACGTGACCCCGGCGAACTCACCCCACTCGGGCTCCTCGGGCGTACCCAGGTTCTGCGCGTTGCGCGCCATCGCGTAGATCTCGCCGCGCCGGGTGACGCCGAAGACGTGCTGGGCGCCGTTGCCGTCCTCGCAGACCATCAGGCCGCCGCTGGGCGCGAGACAGATGTTGTCCGGGGACTCGCCCGGCAGCTGCACGTCCGTGTCCGGGCCGAAGACGATCACCAGGGTGAGGCGGCGGGAGGTGGGGTCGTAGCGCCAGATCTGGCCGTAGTGGTCCGCCGCCGAACCCTCCGCGCTGTGCGCGAAGGAGGAGACGAAGTAGACGCTGCGACCGCCCCAGTAGCAGCCCTCCAGCTTCTGCGCGTGCGTGATGCCCTTCGGGCCGAAGTCCTGGAGCCGGATGGGGGTCCGCGTGGCCAGCGGGTCCGGTACGTCGACCCACTCGATGTTCCCGAAGCTCGCTCCCGGCTCCTGGATCGACGACAGGTCGGGCACGCCCGGCACCCGCATCGCCTGCAGCCGGCCACCCGCACGCAGGGTGCCCAGGCCGCCGCGCGGCTGGTTCGGCAGGAAGCGGTAGAAGAGGCCGAAGGGCCTGAGGAAGGCGTCCTCGGTCTCGTAGACGACACCGCGCTTCGGGTCCACCGCGATCGCCTCGTGCTGGAAGCGGCCCATCGCGGTGAGCGGGACCGCGCCGGAGGCGTAGGGGTCCGACGGATCGACCTCGAAGATGAAGCCGTGGTCCTTGGTGTAGCCGTTGGTGCCGGCCTTGTCCTCGGTCTCCTCGCAGGTCAGCCAGGTGCCCCAAGGGGTGGGCCCGCCCGCGCAGTTCACGGCGGTACCGGCGACGGCGACGCGCTCCGACAGGACGTGGCCGTGCCGGTCGAGTGTCAGGGCCGTACAGCCGCCCTTGCCGGCCGGGTCGTAGGTGAGGCCCGTGACCGTGGGCACCGGGACCCTGCCGTCGGCGCGGTTCTCGTGGTTGCGGACCAGGTGGACGCGGCCGCCTCTGCCGGGCAGGGCCGTCATGCCGTCGTGGTTGGACGGTACCGGGCCCTCGCCCGAGCGGAGCCGGTCGCCCTCACGGGAGAGGACTCGGTAGCGGAAACCTTCCGGCAGATCGAGCAGACCGCCGGGGTCGGGGACCAGCGGGCCGTATCCCGTGTGGCCCAGGGTCTGTGCGGCGGCGGTGCCCGCGAAGAGTTCGGTGAGATTTCCGGCGAAGGCGATCGAGACGCCCAACGCCCCGGTGCGGGCGAGAAGCTGACGGCGGGTCGTGGAGCCGGACCCGGACGCCGTGGCGGGCGCGTTCTCGGACATGGGGCAGCCTTCCTGCTGGCGGACAGGGACTGTGACCCCGCTGTGTCTATCACCTGGCGCGGACCTCTGGAACCACGCGCGTAGCACGTGTCACTTCCCCGAGGCGTCCTCGATGATGTCCTCGATGGTCCGCTCGACCTCCCGCTCGGGCGGGGGCCCGATCTCCCGCTCGGCCGGCGGCTCGACGGCCGGCTGCTCGCCCCTGTCGGCGGAACTCTCCACGGCCGGAGCCGCGTAGCGCCGCGAGGGCTGCGCCTCGTCGTGCTCCTCGCCGCCCCGCTCAAGGAAGCGCAGCAGCTCCACCGGGATCGGCAGGACCAGCGTGGAGTTCTTCTCCGCCGCCACCGCCATCACCGTCTGCAGCAGGCGCAGCTGGAGCGCGGAGGGGGTGTCCTCCATCTGATGGGCGGCCTCGGCCAGCTTCCGGGAGGCCTGGAGCTCGGCGTCGGCGTTGATGATGCGGGCCCGCCGCTCGCGGTCCGCCTCGGCCTGCCGGGCCATGGAGCGCTTCATCGACTCCGGCAGCGACACGTCCTTGATCTCGACGCGGTCCACCTGCACGCCCCAGCCGATGGCCGGGCTGTCGATCATCAGTTCAAGGCCCTGGTTGAGCTTCTCACGGTTGGAGAGCAGGTCGTCCAGGTCGCTCTTGCCGATGATCGAACGCAGGGACGTCTGCGCCATCTGCGACACCGCGTACTTGTAGTCCTCGACCTTGATCAGGGCGCTCGCGGGGTCGATCACCTTGAAGTACACGACGGCGTCCACGCGCACGGTCACGTTGTCGCGGGTGATGCCCTCCTGGGCCGGCACCGGCAGCGTGACGATCTGCATGTTGACCTTGTGCAGCCGGTCCACGATCGGAACGATCAACGTGAACCCGGGAGCCCGTACCTCTCCTGCCAGCCGTCCGAGCCGCAGGACGACCCCGCGCTCGTACTGCTTGACGACGCGCGCCGCGGCCGCCACGTACACGGCTCCCGCGGCAGCCACTCCCGCGACGATGCCCAGTACTTCCTCGACCATGACGGCCTCCTCGCCGAGAGGTCCGTTCCGTATGCTCCTGCAACGATATGCCCGGAGTCCGGTCCGGGGCCATAAACGGCCCCGGACCAGCGGTCATGCCTTCACCGGGGGCATACGACGGTCAGGGCGCCGTGACCCGCACCGGTTCCGTGCCGGCCGCGCTGTGGCGCTCGGCCCAGTTCTCCAGGGCCGTACGGCAGGCGTGGTCGAGGTGGTGCAGCCCGGACAGGTCCAGCTCCACCGGCCGGTCCTGCGGCAGGGCCTCCAGGCTGTCGAGGATCTTCGGCAGCCTGAGGAAGGTCGCGTTGCCCGACAGGTACGCCTGGATGGGGCCGGCGCCCTTGTCGATGACCTCCAGCTTCGCGTGCGAGGCCTCCCAGGCGGTCTTGGCGACCGACAGGGCCAGACCGATCAGCACGCCCTCGAACATGTTCACGGCGACGATCGACAGGGCGGTGACGACGAGGATCAGTGCCTCGCCGCGGTGCCCCCGCCACAGCGACACGATCCCGCGGAAGGGGATCAGCTTGAAGCCCGCGTGGACCAGGATGCCGGCCAGCGCGGGGATCGGGATCAGGGCCAGCGTGGCGGGCAGCAGCGCCGCGAACAGCAGCAGCCACACGCCGTGCATGACCCGGGACGCCTTGGTCCTCGCGCCGGCCTGGACGTTGGCGGAGCTGCGCACGATGACCGCGGTCATCGGCAGCGCGCCGAGCACACCGCAGACGGTGTTGCCCGCGCCCTGCGCCATCAGTTCCCTGTCGTACTCGGTGCGCGGCCCGTCGTGCAGCCGGTCCACGGCCGTCGCGCTGAACAGCGACTCGGCGGACGCGATGAGGGTGAAGGCGACGATCGTGGCGAGCACGCCGACGCTCGCGAGCTCGGCGAAGGCGTCGGTGCCGGGCGGCTGGACGGAGCTCAGCAGGCCCTTGACCTCGACGGTGGCGACCGGCAGCGCGAACACCGCGGCGACCGGCGTGGCGAGCCCGACGGCCGCGAGCGGGCCGGGAACGGCACGCACCGGGCGCGGCAGCCGCTTCCACAGCACCAGTACGGCGACGGCGCCGGCGCCCAGTCCGATCGAGGCCAGCGCCTCGTTGCTCCCGGCGGCCCCGGCGAGGGCGCCGGGCAGCCCGGCCATCTTCTCCAGACCCGAGGCGGGCGCCTCGGCGTCCGCGACCGCGTAGAGCTGGCCGGCGATGAGCACCAGGCCGATACCGGCCAGCATGCCCTCGACGACGGAGACCGAGATGGCCCTGAACCAGCGCCCCAGCTTCAGGGCGCCCATGAGGAGCTGGAGCAGGCCCGTGGCGAGCACCAGCACACCGAGGACCGGCAGCCCGAACTCCTGCACGGCCTCGTAGACCAGCACCGTCAGACCGGCGGCGGGCCCGGAGACCTGGAGGCTGCTGCCGCGCATCAGCCCCGTGACGATGCCGCCGACTATGCCGGTGACGAGCCCGAGCTCGGCCGGCACCCCGGAGGCGACGGCCACGCCGACGCACAGCGGCAGCGCGACCAGGAAGACGACCAGCGAGGCAGCGAAGTCCTGCCGTATGTGGGGGAACTTGGTCAGCATGGCGATCACAGCGCCTCGAACGCGTCGGTCTCGGCGCTGTGGGCGCGCACGGCACCCTTGTGCACCTCGTAGTACCAGGCGTGCAGAGCCAGTTGACGCTCCTTCAGCTTCTTCTCGATGAACGGGTACGAGCGCAGCCGCAGCAGCTGCGTCAGCACATGGGCCTGGACGCCCTCGGCGACCTCCGGGTCCTCGGCGGCACCGGTGGGGCGCGGGGTGGCGTTCGCGAGCCAGTCGCGCACGGCCGGCACGGCGTCCAGGTCGTCGCCGCGCACCAGCGCGCCGACGGCCCCGCAGTGGGAGTGGCCGCAGACCACGACGTCGCGGACGCCGAGGACCTCCACGGCGTACTCGATGGTCGCCGCCTCGCTGGTGGGGTGCTCGGAGGCGTAGGGCGGGACGATGTTGCCCGCGGTGCGCAGCTCGAAGAGCTCGCCGGGCCGGGCGCCCGTGATCAGGGCCGGAACGACCCGGGAATCGGAGCAGGTGATGAACAGGACCTGCGGAGACTGCCCTTCGGCGAGCCTGGCGAACTCCTCAGGGCGCTGTCCGAACATGCGGGCGTTGTCGATGAGGGGCTGCATGTGGTGACTCCTCCTGGCGCGCCGCCGTCGGCGCGTCGGGGTTTGCATGACAGAGGTGGGGGGCTGCTCTGCTTCTCAGCAGCGAATGACCTGGAGCGCGGCCGGGGTGTGCGACGCCGAGGGTCTCGACGTGCGGTGCTGCGCGGAGCCGGATATGGCGGGCGCGTACGCGGCGGCGGGGTCCCGCCTGAGCGGCGGCCGGTCGGGCGTCGTGGGCCCGCAGTCGGCGAGGCGTGAACGGTCCCGGGTGCGCAGTGGGCCGGTCGGGTCCCCATCACCCGACGGCGTGCACTCGCGGGACATGAGGGTTTCGTCGCGCAGCGCCTTTCCGGAGAGCTTGATTCCGGAAAGGGCTTTGGCCTCGGCCTGACTGACCGTATGCGCGTGTGCGAAGGAAGGGCCGGGTGCGAAGAACTGGAGGGCGAGCAGGACGGCGGCGAGGGTCGAAATCACGGTCCGGGCCGTCGTACCTCGGAACATGCGCCTCCCTCCAGACGGTCCACACCTCATGCGCGTACCAACGCTTGGTCAATCGTTGGTCAAGAAACACATTAGCCCGGCAAAGTTGTTTGCAGGGTTAACTTAGCGTTTCAACCTGAAGAGAGCCTGAAACGCGCGGGTGGCATGGCCGGAACTCCCCCCTGACCAGGGGAAGTTGACGGATGGTGGGGCGTCAGGTGGTGACGAGGCCCTTGGCGTCGCGCGCGAGCGCGGTGAGTCGCGAGATGGCGCGGAAGTACTTCTTGCGGTAGCCGCCCTTCAGCATCTCCTCGCTGAAGAGCTGGTCGAAGGGCAACCCCGAGGCCAGGACCGGGACTTCACGGTCGTAGAGCCGGTCGGCGAGCACCACGAGCCGCAGGGCGGTGGACTGGTCCCCGATCGGCTCCACGCCGGTGAGGCACACGGCCTTCAGGTCATCGGTCAACGCGCCGTAGCGACTGGGGTGGACGCGGGCGAGGTGCTCCAGCAGGTGCGGGAAGTCATCGAGCGAGGCGCCCTCGGTGGCGTACGCCGCCTTCGTCACCTGTTCGTCGGAGTACGGCGCCGGAGCCTCGGGCAGACCGCGGTGGCGGTAGTCCTCGCCGTCGATGCGCAGGGCGCGGAAGTGGGCCGACAGGCCCTGGATCTCGCGCAGGAAGTCGGCCGCCGCGAAGCGGCCCTCACCCAGCTTGCCGGGCAGCGTGTTGGAGGTGGCGGCGAGCGCCACGCCCGCGTCGACGAGCTTGCCGAGCAGGGTGGAGACGAGGACGGTGTCGCCCGGGTCGTCGAGCTCGAACTCGTCGATGCACAGCAGGCGGTGGCCGGAGAGGGTCTGCACGGTCTGCTGGAAGCCGAGGGCGCCGACGAGGTTGGTCAGCTCGACGAACGTGCCGAACGCCTTCAGGGACGGCTCGGCCGGGGTGGCGTGCCAGAGGGAGGCCAGCAGGTGGGTCTTGCCGACGCCGTAGCCGCCGTCGAGGTAGACGCCGCGAGGGCCCGCCGGGGTCTTGGGGGCCTTGGACCGGCCGAAACCGAGGAATCCGCGCTTGGCCCTGCCCGCGCCGCTCGCGTGGGCTCCGCCGAGCCCGCCGGCGAAGTCCTCAAGGACGCCGACCGCCTCGGTCTGGCTGGGCTGGTTCGGGTCCGGGATGTAGGTGCCGAAGCGGACCGAGTCGAAGCGGGGCGGTGGCACCATCTCGGCGACCAGCCGGTCCGCGGGCACGTGCGGCTCACGGGCGCACAGGGACAGCGGGCTCGCTTCGGCTATCGCGCTCGGCTTGGACGCGGCTGTGGAGGACGACACGGGTCACCATGCTAAGCGCCGTGACACACTCCTTGACATGCGACGCCTGTTCCCTGTGACCGACGAAACAGCAGCGAGGGCCTCCGGCGGTTCGGCCGGGGGAGACGGGGGTGGAGCTGCCGTGGGCGGGCTTGCGACCGGTGAGCCCGGTGAGGTGCCCGGTGGTGGGCCGGGCGGTGTGACCGGGGCCGGCGGCGGTTCGGCCGAAGCCGTCGGTTTTCCCGGCGGTGATCTCGTGGACCGTGAGTGGAGCCTCGCCGAGCTGGCCGTCGCCTATGCGTACCCGGAGCCCGGCCCCGGGGACCCGCAGCCCTGGCTGCGGGCCAACATGGTGTCCACGCTGGACGGGGCGGCCCAGCACGACGGGCGCTCGCAGCCGATCTCCACCGCGGCCGACATGCGGATCTTCGGCACGTTGCGGGCCCTGGCGGACGTCGTGATCGTCGGTGCCGAAACGGTACGGCAGGAGGGGTACCGCCCGGCACGCGCGCGTGCGGAGTTCGCCGAGGCACGGGAAGCGGCCGGGCAGGGGCCCGCGCCCGCCATCGCCGTGATCAGCGCGAGCCTCGACCTGGACTTCGGCCTGCCGCTGTTCACCTCGGCCTCGGTGCCCACGCTGGTCCTGACCGGCGCCGCCGCGGCCCCCGAACGGATGGCGGCGGCGGAGAAGGCCGGTGCCCGGGTGGTGGTCGCCGGTGACGGTGTCGGTGCGGACCCCGTCCGGGTCGTCCGGGCCCTCGCCGAACTCGGGCACACCCGGCTGCTGACGGAGGGCGGGCCGCGGCTGCTCGGCCAGCTGGTGGCCTCCGGAGTGCTCGACGAGCTCTGTCTGACGATCTCCCCGATGCTCACCGCGGGCGACGCCCAGCGCATCGCCGGCGGGCCCTCGGTGGCGGTCCCGAAACGGTTCGAGCTGGTGTCCCTGCTCGAGGAGGAGGGTTTTCTGTTCGGCCGCTACCGGCGGACGTGAGGTCAGGTCGGCTCGGAAATGGGTTCTATGGCTGCCGTGATCCTGAAATCGGCGGAATCCACCGTTCCGTTTAGCTTCCGCCGGGCACACTAAATCTCGCAGTCCCCGTGCCAGCGCGGGGCAGGATGGTTTCCGCAGAAGGGGCGCCCCGGTGTTCACAAGCGTTTTGATGATCGAGAAGGCCCTGACATCCGCCGACGTGGAGTTCGTCACCACCTTGCACGGTGACGAGGAGGTCGCCTTCCATGTGCTGCTCCAGCCGCGCGGTGAGCAGGCCGACAGGTTGCTGCGCGCCATCGACGACATCGCCCTCGGTGAACTGGACGAGGCGGTGCGGGAGGGGGAGACCCCGGAGGGGAAAGAGGCACTGAGCACGGGGGAGCGGGCGCTGGAGGTGTCGCTCACGGCGCTGCGCACGGCCGGGGCGGAGGCCGACGGGCGACTCCTGGAGGACCATCCGCTGGACGCGCTCAGGGCCGTGGTGGACGAGGTCGGCGCGGACGAGGTGATCGTGCTGACCGACCCGCACTATGTGGAGGAGTTCTTCCACCGGGACTGGGCTTCGAGAGCCCGGCACAAGGTCGGCGTGCCGGTGCTGAAGCTGTTCTCCCACAGCAAGGCGTAGCGGCTCACGGGGAGCGCCGTGCAGGGCCGGGGGGAATTGCCGGGTGCCGGTCGCCGGTGGCTGGACGCGCGGTTCCCCGCGCCCCTGGGTGGGCACCGGTGCCGGTGTCCCATGCGCGGGGAGAGCCTCCTCACCCAATAGGCTGGGGCCTCATCGTCGTATCGCAATCCTGGGAGAACACGCATGGCACCCGGCATTCCCACCGCCATGGACCGACCGCACTTCATCGGCATCGGCGGGGCCGGGATGTCGGGGATCGCGAAGATTCTCGCCCAGCGCGGGGCCGCGGTGTCCGGCAGCGACGCCAAGGAGTCGGCGACCGCGGACGCGCTGCGGGCGCTCGGCGCGACCGTGCACATCGGGCACGCGGCGGAGCACCTCGCCGACGACGCCGGCTGTGTCGTGGTGTCGTCGGCGATCCGGCAGGACAACCCCGAGCTGGCCCGCGCCGCCGAGCTGGGCATCCCGGTGGTGCACCGCTCCGACGCGCTCGCCGCGCTGATGGGCGGCCTGCGTCCGATCGCCGTCGCCGGCACCCACGGCAAGACGACCACGACGTCGATGCTGGCGGTCTCCCTGACCGAGCTGGGCCTGAAGCCGTCGTACGCCATCGGCGGCGACCTGGACGCCCCCGGCTCGAACGCCCTGCACGGCGACGGCGACATCTTCGTCGCCGAGGCGGACGAATCGGACCGCAGCTTCCACAAGTACGCGCCCGAGGTCGCCATCGTCCTGAACGTGGAGCTCGACCACCACGCGAACTACGCGTCGATGGACGAGATCTACGAGTCCTTCGTGACGTTCGCGGACCGCATCGTCGAGGGCGGGACGCTGGTGATCTCGGCCGACCAGGACGGGGCGCGCGAGCTGACCCGGCGGGTCGCCGGGACCGTGCGGACGGTGACGTACGGCGAGGCGCAGGACGCCGACGTACGCGTGCTGTCCATCGTGGCGCAGGGCCTGAAGAGCCAGGTCACCGTCCTCCTGGACGGCCGGGAGCTCACCTTCGCGGTCTCCGTCCCGGGCCGCCACTACGCCCTGAACGCGGTCGCCGCCCTCGCGGCGGGCTCGGCCCTCGGCGTCCCGGCCGCCGAACTGGCTCCGGCGCTGGCGGCCTACACCGGCGTGAAGCGGCGCCTGCAGCTGAAGGGCGAGGCCGCGGGCGTCCAGGTCGTCGACTCCTACGCCCACCACCCGACCGAGATGACCGCCGACCTGGAGGCGATGCGGGCCGCCGCCGGCGACGCCCGGATCGTGGTCGTCTACCAGCCCCACCTGTTCTCCCGCACCCAGGAGCTCGGCAAGGAGATGGGCGACGCCCTCGCCCTGGCCGACGCCTCGCTGGTCCTGGACATCTACCCGGCCCGCGAGGACCCGATCCCCGGCATCACCAGCGAGCTGATCATCGAGGCGGCCCGGGCGGCCGGCGCCGAGGTGACGGCGGTGCCGGACCAGGGCGAGGTGCCCTCGCTCGTCGCGGGAATGGCGAAGCCCGGTGATCTCGTTCTCACCATGGGCGCGGGCGATGTCACCGACCTCGGCCCGCTCATCCTGGACCGCCTGTCGAAGTGAGGGGCACACACTCATGTCGTACGACGTCGAAAAGCCGGACGAGCAGTGGCGCACGGAGCTGACTCCGGCCGAGTACGCCGTCCTGCGCCAGGCCGGCACGGAGCCCGCCTTCACCGGTGAGTACACCAACACCAAGGAGAAGGGCGTCTACTCCTGCCGCGCCTGCGGCGCGGAACTCTTCACCTCCACCACCAAGTTCGAGTCGCACTGCGGCTGGCCGTCCTTCTACGACCCGAAGGACTCCGACGCGGTCGAGCTGATCGAGGACCGCTCGCACGGAATGGTCCGCACCGAGGTGCGGTGCGCCCGCTGCGGATCCCACCTCGGACACGTCTTCGAGGGCGAGGGCTACGCCACGCCGACCGACCAGCGTTACTGCATCAACAGCATCTCGCTCCGGATGACCCCGGACGGGGCCTGACCGACGGCCCGCGGCCCCCGGCCGCGAAGTGTCCGGGGCGGCACCGCTCCGGACCTCCGGCCCCTGTCGCGGCCGGGTGCGCTGGCACGGGTGATGCGGGTGTTCCTAGACTCGTAAGTCGGGAGCCGGGCCGGAGGGCCGGTCCGGCGTCGGGAACCGTGCGGGAGGGCGGTGGCGGCCGGTGCCGTACGTCGCTGTGAGTGCGATCAGTCATCCCGGACTGCTGCGCGAGCGCAACGAGGACAGCCTCGTCGTCGGGCCGTGGACGCTGTGCGGCACGGTGACCGAGAATCCGCAGACCCTGGTCTTTCCGCTCCGCACCCCGCTGGTGGTGGCCGTCGCCGACGGGCTCGGTGGGCATCCCGGCGGGGACGTGGCCAGTTCCCTGGTCGCCCGGCAGCTCGCGGCGCTGGGGCCCGCCCTCACCAGCGAGGTCGCCGTCCGTGACGCCGTCAACGCCTGCAATCGCTCCGTGTACCAGGCGGCCGGCGGCGATGAGGAGACCGTGCTCACCGCCATGGGGACGACCGTCGCGGGAGTCGTCGTGCAGGCCGACTCGGTACTGGTGTTCAACGTGGGCGACAGCCAGGTCTTCGCCGCCGGCCTCGACGGGCTGCGCCAGGTGAGCGTCGACGACAATCCGCCGCACCCGCCCGGCCGGACCGTCTCCCTGGTCACCCAGTGCCTGGGCGGCTCGCCGACTTACCGTGCCGTCCAGCCGCACGTCACCTCCGAGACCCCGGCACCCGACGAGCGGTACCTGATCTGCTCGGACGGCCTCACGGACCCGGTGCCCACGGACGTTCTCGACGAGATCCTCGGCGAGCACGACGACGGCCGGGCGGCCTTCGAGCTGTGGAAGGCCGCGATCGAGGCCGGCGGGCCCGACAACATCACGGTGGCCGTGGTGCGGATCGGGCAGGAGTAGCGGCGCGCTCCTCGCCCCCGGCGGTCAGAGGATCTTGCGCTGGACCATGATCGAGAGCACCAGCGCGCCGGGCAGCAGCGGTACCCAGACCGTCAGTACGCGGTATCCGATCACCGTCGCCGCGGCCAGGCCCGTCGGGGCGCCGAAGGTGACCATCGTGAACACCAGGGCCGCGTCCACGGGGCCGATTCCGCCGGGCGCGGGTACGGCGCCGACGGCCGTGCTCGCGAGGAGGAGCGCCAGCGTCACCTGCGTCCAGGACAGCGGCAGGCCCAGCGCGAAGCCGACCGAGGCGATCACGCTCGCCTGGAGCAGCGGGGTGGCCGCCGCGCCGCCCCAGAGCGCGAGGACGCGGCTCGGGCGGGTGTGCAGGATGCGTGCGTCGGTCAGGGCGGTGCGTACGAAGCCGAGGAGGGGGCGGCGCAGCGCTCGGACGGTCGTCATGAGGACGGCCGCCGTGACCAGGGCCGTCACCACGGCCGCGGCCACCAGGACCGACGTCCGCCGGTCCGGAACGAGTTCGCCCAGGTGCAGCAGCTCGGGGAACGCCACGAGGAAGCCGAGCAGCACGACCGTCTTCGCGACCGGCTTGGCCAGCGAGTACAGGGCGAGCGACGCGGTGCCGCGGGCCAGCGATACACCCTGGCTCTGCAGGAAGCGCAGGGTGACGGCGTGGGCGCCGATGGACGCCGGCAGGACCTGGTTGGCGGCGCCGGCCGCGAACTGCGACGCCAGCAGCAGGCCCGGCGGCAGGCGGTCGGGTATCGCCCCTTGGCGGACGACGGCGGCGCACACCCAGCCCGTGCAGGTGAAGAAGAGGCCGGCCAGCAGCCACCACGGATCGGCCGAGGCGAGCCGGGCGGCGCCGTCACGGACGGTGTGCCAGTCGGCCGCCGCCCACGCCCCGATCAGGAGGAGGGGGAGCAGCGTCAGGGCGTGGCGGGCGAGGCGCGCCGGGGCGAAGGGGGAGCCGGCGGAGGCGAGGGGAGAGCGGGCCACGGCGGCGGGGACGGCCGCGACGGCGGAGGCGGTGGCGACGGCGGGGAGCGGGCAGGTGGGCAGCGGTCCGGGGAGATCGCTGAGCGGGAGCGAGGAGGACACGGCGCGGTCGTCCTTCCGCGTCGCACCCGCGCGGACGCGGGCCGACGGCTAGAGGGCGAGGGCAGGAGGGGACGACGGCAACGTGCCCTCCCGGTGTGAAGCGATGGTGTCCGGCAGCCGACGGGGTGTCGGCGGATGAGCGACGTGACCGGGGGCGTCGCGCCGCTGTGTGCGTGGAGAGGGGCGTGGTGCCGGTGGGGAGGGGAGGGCGTTGCGTGGTCCGACCTGCTCAGAGGCGGGGCAGGTCAAGACCTGTATACGTACGTCCCCGCCCTCACCGCATCCAATGCCCCCCGGTGCTCCATCCCAGGAACCGGCGTCCCCCGCCCCGTGCCGCCGTGCCGTCCGCCCGGAAGCTGCCGCCCTCGGCTATGAAGGCAAGGCCCGCCAGGGCCGGTGCCAGCCGGGTCGCGACATGGGGCGCATGGCGGGCGACTTCCTCCTCCAGGGCCGTGATGAAACGCCCCTGCTCCTCGGGCGGGCACAGGGACAGGTGGAACAGCATCTGGCGCCACGCGTACGCCGCGTCCTTGATGGTGGACAGCGGCCGCCGGTTGCCTTCCACGCGAGCCGTCAGCCGGCACACCGTCACGGAGCAGCGGCGCGCCAGGTCGGACCGGCCGGGCCGCGGTGCGATGCCGACGCGGTGGACCAGCGTGGCCAGGTTGTGCGTGGTGAGGATCTGCGCCTGCTCGATCACCTTGCCGTTCGCCGCCACGGACCAGGAGCCCGACGCCGCCCCGGCCCGCTGTGCGCACAACCGCGCGAAACCCGGGGAGGTGCGGGGCACCGGCCGAACGGGCCGGTGCCGTGCCCGCCTCCGCGATCGCGAGGTCGCGGATCGCGGCGTAGTCGATGCCGTAGTAGCGCTCGTACAGCGTGCCGCCGAGCAGTTCACCCGCGATCCGCGCCGCCGTGAGGAACTTCGGGCCGAACGCGCCCATGAAGATGTCCGCGGCCAGCTCCTCCACGAACGGCGCGCCCAGGTCGCAGCTCCGGGCCAGCACACCGAGCTCACGGACGAGCGGGTTGGGCAGGATCGTGCCCGGGAAGGCCTGCACGGCCAGCTCGCCCAGCCGGCGCAGCACGTCGAGCGCGCCGTCCCCGTCGGGCTTGCCCGTCACCGCGGACCGCTGCCCGGACACCGCGAGCACCCACGGCAGTTCCTCGACACGCACCTGCCGCTCCAGGTCGAGCAGGAGCAGGGAGCGGCGGTTGCGGAACGCCCGGTAGTTCGCGGCCATCAGCGCCCGCAGGGCCGCGTCGCCGTACGCCTGCGCGGTCGTGGCGGCGACCAGCTGCGGGACCAGTTCGGCCAGGACCTCGGCGGACGGGACGACCCCGCGCTCCACGAGCGTGCCGATCGGCGCGCTGAGCGCGGCCTCGACCACCTGCCGGATCGCGGGCGGCACGGCCGCTCCGGCGGGCAGCCCGGTCTCCCGGCCCTCCTCCTCGCTCACCGCGCCGACCAGCGGGGCGACCTCGGGGATGCCGGTCTCCTGGGGAAGCACGGCGAGCCGGCGCAGCACCACCTGGGCCAGGGCGTGGTGGGAGGGCAGCGCCGCCTGCTCGGCCTGGCGCCGGCGCAGGGCCGTGTGCGGCACGGAGCCGGGCCGTCCCCGGCGCCGCACCATCGACGCCACCGCGTGCCGCAGCAGACCGAGCCGGCGCGCGTCCAGCGGCCGCCCGGCGACGGTCTCCTCCAGCGCGCCGCGCAGAATGCCCAGGTTCTCCTTGGGGCTCAGATGCTTGGTGCAGAGGGTGTGCCGCGCGGCCAGCGTCCGGTAGCGGTCCAGCAGGGCGGCACCGCGCTCCGGCCAGCCGGCGTCCGGGGCGACTTCGAGCACCCGGCCGTCCGGCCCGTCCCCTGCCGTCTGAAGCCAGTGCACGAGCAGCTCGTCGCCGAACGGCTGCCACACGGCCAGTGCCTCGCGCTGGGTCTCGACGGCCGTGTCGGGGCGCCGCCGCACCAGGGTGTCGACGGTGTCGGAGACGGTGTACCGGTGCACCGCCGTGACGGGGTCCGGCGCGGGACCGTCGGCCGGCCGGGGCAGGAAGCGCAGTCGGCCGGCGAACGGCTCCAGTTCCGCCACGAGATCCAGCGCCGCGTCCGTCGCCCCGTGCCGCACCAGCCAGGCCACGGTGAGCAGCGCCGCCTCCTCGGGCACGCCGACCTCGTAGCGGCCGCTGTCCAGCAGATCCCACAGCCGGCCGAGGCCCGGCTCGGTGAGGCAGTGCGCGAACAGCGCGCCCCGCTCGGCCGGCACCCCGAAACTCCGCGCGGCCTCGCTCTCGTACGGCTGGAGCGGGCCGCCCGCGCTCGCGGTGCCGGTGGCGAAGCCGCCGCGGACCACCTCGGGGGTCACCCAGGCCGGCAGCCCGGCCACCGGGGTGCGCGAGCCGACGGTCAGCCGGCCCGAGGCCATCCCCGCGAGGACCGCGCGCCAGCGCTGCCCGCGCTGCTCGGCCCGGCGCCGGGTGTCGGCGTCCCGGTGGCTCAGCGCGGTCGTGAAGGCCTTGGCGAGCTGCGCCGCCGCGTAGGACGGGGCCGCCGTGAGGGGCTGCTGGTCAGCGTTGTCGTTCATATGCCGACGTGGCAGGTCCCGCCCCTGCGCCCTCCGGGTCCCGAGCCCGGTGCTCTGCTGCTGAGCTACACGTCGAGGCCGGCATGGCAGGTGCTGCCCCTGCGCCCTCCGGGTCTGGAGCCCGGTGCTCTGCTGTTGAGCTACACGCCGGCGGAAGGCCGACGCTAGACGTCGCCGTGGCGGTCGTACAACGGGATTTCCCGGCTGCCCGTCCTGGAACAACTCGCCGAGGCCGTGCGGAAGGCGGAGAAGCTCCCCGAGTGACGGGCCGCCGTGCGGCGGCCGCCCGCCGGACGTCCGCACACCGAGGGGCTGAATCAGTCATCCACCGGAAGGTTGACTTTCGGCTGACCGAGCCAGAGCATTGCGGGGGTGAGCCCCTTCGAGCACACAACCCCCGGGTCGACCGCACTGCCGGTCGATCTGGACGAAGCCGCCCACCGCTGCCTTGTCGCCGGGTTCGACGGCGCCACGACCGTCCCTGACACGCTCAAGGAACTCATCGACCGCGGCCTCGGCGGCGTCATCCTCTTCACTCGCAACATACGCGACGCCGAGCAGGTGCGCCGCCTCACGGACGAGCTGCGCGCGCCACGCCCCGACCTCGTCGTCGCCATCGACAACGAGGGCGGCGGCATCGGCCACCTCGGCACGGCGGGCGCCCCGCAGGTCCCCGGCTCCTACGCCCTCGGCGTCGTCGACGACCCGGACCTCACCGCTCGCTGCGCCGACGCGCTCGCGGCGCACCTGGCGGCTCTCGGCATCACCGCCACCTACGGCCCCGTCGCCGACCTCCAGCACCGGCCGGACAACCCGATCGTGCGCACCCGCTCCTTCGGCGCCGATCCCGAGTCGGCCGCCCGCCATCTGCGCGCCTGGATCACCGCGACGGAGGCCCGCGGCGTGGCGTCCTGCGCCAAGCACTTCCCCGGCCACGGCGGCACCGTCACCGACAGTCACCACGGCGCGGCGGTCGATCCGCGGCCGCACGACGAGCTCCGGGCCGATCTCGAACCGTTCCGCGCGGCCGTCGCCGCGGGCGTGCCGATGCTGATGAGCGCCCATGTCGTCTTCCCGGTCCTCGACCCCGACCGCCCCGCCACGCTCAGCCGGCGCATCCTGGGAGATCTGCTCCGCCGCGACCTCGGCTTCGACGGCGTCCTCGTCGGCGACGCGCTGGAGATGAAGGCCATCGCCGACGGGTACGGCGAGGCGGGCGGCGCGCGCATGGCGCTCGCCGCCGGAGCGGACCAAGTGATCGTCTCCGCAGCTGACCTGGACCTCACCCTGGACTGCCGGGACGCCGTACTGAACGCGCTGCGCACCGGAGCGCTGGCGCCCGAGCGGGTCGAGGAGGCGGCCGGGCGGGTACGACGGCTCGCCGCACGGTACGCGACCCCGCCCACCGCCACGACCGTCCCCGCCTCGGTGTCCGAGGTCGCCGGCGTCGGACTGTACGCCGCGCGCCGGGCCGTACGGAGCCGGGGAGTGCCGCCCGCCGTGCGCGGGGCCCATGTCGTCGACCTGTTC
The DNA here is from genome assembly GCF_057710365.1 of Streptomyces sp. bgisy027. Taxonomy (NCBI): domain Bacteria; kingdom Bacillati; phylum Actinomycetota; class Actinomycetes; order Kitasatosporales; family Streptomycetaceae; genus Streptomyces; species Streptomyces sp. bgisy027. Next base: position 210,032 of record NZ_JBYIVZ010000008.1, on the reverse strand, counting down.
CCACCGCCGCACCCCGTCCTCAACTGGGGTGGCGAGGACCTGCTCACCGAGGTGCGCGCCGTCGACCCCACGGCCACGGGGACGGCGGTGACCGGTGCGTGCGCGGACCCGGACGACCTGGTCGAGGGGATCGTGCGCCGCTGTGGTTCCGCCCCGCTGGTCGTCGCGACCTGCGACGCCGGGCTGCACCCGTGGCAAGAGCGGCTGCGTGACGCCCTGTTGGGCCGGCGCCCGGACGCGGTGCGGGTGGACACGGGACTGCCGGAGGGCGGCGCGCTGCACTCGTACGGACGGGGGCGGGTCAATCTGCGGGCGGTGGCCGAGGTGCTGGCGGGGGTCTGACGGGCAGCGACCGTGGTGGGGCGTGTGGTGGACGCCCGAGCGGGACGGCAGCCGGGGCGCGGTGGCGCCCGCCCGGCTCAGTGTCGAAGGGCCCGGGGCCGCCGTGCCCGGAAGCACGAACGCCCCGCCCCGTTGTGGCACTTGAAGCCGCCCGAGCCGACGGTCACCGCCGGCCGGGGACGGCACGGGTGCTTCCGCAGTGCGGAACCGGCTGCGTTCAGCGCGAACGCCGGGACTTCACCGTGTGCTGCGCGACGATGTGGTCCGTCAGCGCCAGTGAGGCGCTCGCGCGCTGGTAGGAGAGCTGGGCGACCCGGACGTAGAGGCAGTCGATCAGGACCAGGACCGAGTGCCGGCCGCCGATGCCGGTGAGGAAGCCGGTCTCCGAGGCGGTCGAGACGAGCCGGATGTCGGCGGCCTTCGCGAGCGCCGAGCGAGGGTCGGAGGTGATCGCCACGGTCGTGGCGCCGCGCTCCCTTGCCAGCTCCAGCGGCTCGACCGTCTCCCGGGTGGCCCCGGAGTGCGAGATGCCGATGGCCACGTCCGCCGGGGTGAGCAGGGCGGCGGAGGTCGCGGCCGCGTGCACCTCGGTCCAGCCGCGCACCGCGCAGCCGATCCGGAACAGCCGCGTCTCGGTCTCCTGCGCCACGGCCCCGCTGCCGCCGACCCCGTACACATCGATCCGGCGGGCCCGTGCCGCCGCCTGCGCGGCCCGCTCGATCGCGTCCAGGTCGATGCGGTCGACGGTCTGCTGCACCGCACGCAGGTCCGTGCTGCCCACGACCTGCACGACCCGCTCCAGGGAGTCGTCCGGGGAGATCTCCGGGCCGATCTCGGCGGTGCCCCAGTCGGAGACCTGGCCGCGGCCGCGCTCCTGGGCCAGCTCGATCAGCAGATGCTGGTAGGAGTCGAGGCCGATGGCGCGGCAGAAACGGGTCACCGTCGCCTGCGAGGTACCGGTGCGACGGCCCAGCTCGGCGGCCGAACAGCGGGTGACGGCGGCCGGATCCTCCAGGATCAGCTCGCCGACCTTCCGCAGTGAGCCGGCGAGCCTGGGCAGTTCGGTGCGGATCAGGGTCGTGACGTCCGTCGGGGCCATGGAACGAAGGTATCAGCCACCGGATTTCTCACAGCTTGAATACCAGGACCGGCCCGACGGGCTGCTCGCCGGTGGCCTACGGCCCGAGACAAGTCTCATGGCCCGTACCACTTGGCGTGTGGTTCGGTGATTCACCGATGCGGCAACGCGGGGTGGTTTCATCCAGCGGCGGTTGTCCAGCGAGTCATCCCGTGGCGGGGAGTGAGTGACGCGTGTCCGACGCGTCCGTGAGCGCCCGGCGCTTCGCGCGCGGGAGCCGACCTGTTCGTCGTGATCTCCAACTCCGGTGTCGACAACGGCGTCGTGGAAATGGCCTTGCAGGCCAAGGAGCGCGGCCATCGCATCCTGGTGGTCACCTCCCTCGCCCACACCCGAGCGGTCCCCGCCGGCCACCCGAGCGGCCCGAAGCTCGCCGACCTCGCGGACGTGGTCCTCGACAACGCCGCCCCGCGCGGCGACGCGCTGATGGAACTGCCCGGCGGAGGTGCGGTGCGCGCTCTTTCGACCCTGACCGGAGTCCTGCCCGGGCAGATGGCCGTGGCCGAGGCGGCCGCGCTGCTCATCGCCGCCGGGGAGCGTCCGCCCGTGTACGTCTGCGCCAACGTGCCCGGTGGTTTCGAGGGCAGCCTGGAGCTGGAGAAGCGGTACGCCGGCCGGGTCAGGCGCACCGCGAGCTGATCGATCCCGGGTGCCGGCGTGGCCGTCGCGACCCCGGATGAATGAATCCACCCAGAGGTGCTGCGATTGCTGAATGTTTCATTCGGTGCTGTCTCGACCTACGCGAAAGCGCCAACAGGCGCACACTGGAAGGGTGCTGTCGGTGCTCAAGGGGGTGTCGGCATGGCTGTGTCCCGGTGCACGAAGGTGCGGCTCTGGCGGTGGCGGCGCAATCCGCTGCGGCGGCGAAGCGACGTCATCGAGGCCTGGATCGTGCTGTGCGGATGGCTCCTCGCGCTGGTCGGCGCCGTCCTCGGGGGCCTGGTGGCGGCGGACGCGGTCGTGCGCTCGGCGGAGCACCAGCGGGCCCAGAGCCACAAGGTGACGGCCGTCCTCGTGAAGGACGCGGAGGATCCGGGGCCGGCCCGGGTGACCACCGACCATCTGGTGTGGGCCACCGTCCGCTGGACCGACACGAACGGCTCGACGCGCACCGACGAGGCACGGGTGCCGCCCCACATGAAGGCGGGCGGCAAGGTCGAGGTGTGGACCGACCGCACCGGCGTCCTGCCCAAGGAGCCCCTGACGGAGACCGAGATGACGCTGCACGCGGTCGCCGGCGGCATCCTGGCCGGGGCGGGCACCGCGGGTCTCGTGCTCGGGTCCGCCTGGGTGGTCCGGCTCGGGATCGAACGGCGGCGTCTGGACCAGTGGGCCGCCGAATGGGAGCAGCTGGACACGCCCTGGGGGCGGAAGACCGGCTGAGCGGTGCGATCGGGCGCTGCCGGACGCGAGCAGGGCCCCGGAGTGATTCCTCCGGGCCCTGCTCATTCGACAGGCGACCGACCGTCCGTCACTTGACGTCCGCGCTCGGCAGCGCCGTCGGGGACGCGGTGTCGAGGTCCTCCAGGCCCTTGGGGATGGCGAGCGTGAGGACCGGCGAGCCCGGCTGGGGCGCGGGCGGGGTGAGCTGGTCCTTGGGGAGCTTCGGCGGGGTGGTCTGCTGGAAGTTGTTCGCGTCGAAGTTCACCAGGCCGGTCTTCTCCAGGACCGTGATGTGGTCGAGCACGGTGTCGTTGGCCAGGTCGGCCAGCTGACGGACCATCGTGTTCTGGGTGTTGGCCCGGATCTTCGCGATGACCGGGAAGATCTGCCCGTGCGTCACACGCATGATGGCGGTACCGGTGGCGTCGAACTCCTTGCCCGTCTTGGAGTCCACCGTTGCCACGAACTGCTGCTGCTGCGGGCTGGCCTGGTTGGGCAGCGTGATGTTCAGCTCGGACGCGATCTTGCGACAGGCCAGGTCGAGCCGGGCGTGTCCGACGACCAAGTGCTCGCCTGCCTCCTTCATCTCCGGGGTGGTCCCGCGCTGCATCGCCATCATGCCCAGCGGGTGCTCCCACAGCCCGGCGGCGCGGACCTTGACGACGAAGTCCCGGTCGGCCTCGGTGAGCGGACCGTACTGCGTGTTGGCGATGACGCGGTCCTGGTTTGCGGAGGTGGTCTCCACGCCCAGCATGGCCGGGTAGGCGAGCGCGGAGAGGGTGAGGACGAGCGCGCCTCCCACGAAGACGGTTCCTACCATGCGGCGCGAGACGGGCATCGTGCCTCCTGACGTGAGCGGCTTGGTCTCCAGGAAGTACGGATGGAACGCGCGAAACAATCACGGCCGCGGGAAAAAACTTGCGGTTCTCCGTGCGTCGTCCGTCACATTCGCCCGCGAACCGTGCGGGGCGAGCACGCCGTTCGGCCTCACGGCGCCCGGCGGCCCAGGGCGACCAGCGCGGACACCTGACGCACGTACTCGGTGGGGTGGGTGACGTGCGGGATGTGTCCGGCGCCTTCGAAGGTGTACGTCGCCGCCTGCGGGAGCGCGCCGGAGAGCCGGCCGACGATGCCGGCGAACCACGGCGGGCTCTCGCTGCCCTTCGTCAGCACCGCGGGACCCGTGTATCCGGAGAGGCCTGCGAGGTCGAGGTCCGCCCATCCCGGGTCGCCCTGCTCGTCGGCGAAGGTGGCCGCGTTCACGCGGAAGGTCTCCCGCACCCGGTCCGGCATCCGATCCCACTCTCCCGGACCGAGCGCGACCTCCTCCACGAACTGCCGCGCCCCGGCCAGCGATTCACCGGCCCGCAGCCGCTCGACCACGGCGGCCAGGCGCCGTTTGGCCGCTGCGAGCAACGGCCCCGACCCGGGGTCGTCGGCCACGAGGCCCAGCAGCGGCGGCTCGTGCGCGAGGATGCCCCGGAAGAGCTCGGGGCGACGGCCGGCCAGCCCCAACGCGGTCGACGCGCCGAAGGAGTTGCCCGCGACGAACGCGGGGGCGAAGCCGAGGCTCTCCATCAGTGCCGCCAGATCGTCCTCGTCCTCACGGCGTGAGCCCTGCCCCGGCGGGCAGTCGCTCCTGCTGTGCCCGCGGCGGTCGTAGACCAGCACCCGACGGTCCCGGGTGAGGTCCTTCATCACCGGCGCCCAGTTGTAGTGGTCGCCCCAGGACCCATGGACCAGGACCAGCGGATCGCCGCCGCCGGCCACCTCGTAGTAGAGCTCGACGCCGTTCACCGAGACATGTGGCATACGGGTGCTCTCCTGTTCTCGTGCCGTCGGTCACCGCAGGTTCCGGTCGAAGAAGCTCATCGTGACGTCCATCGATTCCGCCCACCGCGGCCCGAACGTGTGCCCCTCGCCCCGGTACGTCCGCAGCTCCACGTCCTTGCCCGCCGCCTCGAACGCGGCGACCGTCGCCCTCGTCCAGGCCGGCGGGCAGGTGTCGTCGGCGGTGCCGTGGTGGATCAGGAGGGGCTCGGTGACCCGGTCGACGTACGTGACCGGCGAGACCTGCCGCCAGAACTCGGGGTTCTCCCGCGGGGTGCCGTGCGCGGCCTCGATCTCCTCGACGAGCGGGTCGCCCTCCGGCCGCTGGAACCGGTCGATGTTCTCCTGCGGACGCGAGCTGACCGGTGCGTACACGGCGGCGGCGTCGACCAGCCCCGGCGCCACGACCAGCGCGTTGTACACGACCCCGCCGCCCATCGACCGCCCCAGCAGCCCGATCCGTCCGTCGTCGACGTTCGGCCGGGACGCGGATCGCAGGGCGTGCACGGCGTTGATGACGTCCTCGGTGTAGCCGAGCCGCAGATTGAGGTCGTTGTCCGGATCGTCGTCGGAGCCCGCGTGGTTGCGGTAGTCGGTGTGCAGGACGACGTACCCGCCCCGCGCGAGGACGTCCTGCTCGCGTGGCATTCCGCGGCCGGTGGTGTAGACGTCCGGGTCGATGTAGCCGTGCGCCAGCACCAACGCCGGGAACGGCCCGTCGCCCCGCGGGACGTTCATGATCCCCGAGATCTTCAGGCCGTTCGACCGATAGGTGACGGCGTACTGCGTGTACGCATCCGTGCGAACCCGTACCCCGCCGAGCCGCAGATCCGACCCCCGCTGCTCGCGCTCCATCAAAGCCGGAAGGGAGACCGGATCGCCGGGACTGGGCGAAACCGAGGCCGAGCCGGATGCCGTGGCCGTCGCCGTCGCGCCTGCGGACCCGCTCCCGCCCCGAGCCGACGCCGTATGCGCACCCGCGGCACCCTGCCCATCACTCCCGGTGCACCCGACGGCAACCACCAGCACCAACCCGGCGGCAACCCCGACGAGGCCCCGTAGCGACCGCATGGGGTCGAGTATGGCGCGGATCGTCCGGGTCGGCTCTGTGGGAGCGGTGGCCGGGTGTCCGGTGGGCGGCGAGCCTCAGGCCGACGGCTCCTTGGCCGGCGTCAGGCCGAACGGGCCCGCTGCTGCCTTGAGGCGCTGCACGGTGGTCAGGCGGATGGCGAAGTACATGGCGGCGAGGATGTGCAGTACGTCGGATGCCATGTACTGCTCCACCCCCTCTTTCGTCTCCACGGGCGAGAAGAGAACAGGCACAGACCCGCGGAACATCGCGTGGCCGAGGCACGGTATGCCGATCCCGTCCACCCCGTCCATGACAAATTCCGCAGGGCGGACCCTGTCCGCCCCGCCCGCCGGCGATCAGCCGAGACAGTCCGCGACGAGGAGTGCGAACTCGTCCGGGGTGGCGAGCCGGACGCCGAGGTCCTCGGCCTTGGCGCGCTTGGACCCGGCGGCCTCCCCGGCGACCACGAGGCTGGTCTTCTTGGACACGCTGGACGAGGAGCGGCCGCCGGCCCGTTCGATGAGTTCGTTCATCTGGTTGCGGCTGAGCTTCTCCAGGGGACCGGTCATGGCGCCGGTGACCACCACGGTCATCCCGGAGAGGGGACCGCCGGCCGGGGCGTCGGTCGTGGCGGCATCGGTGGCGGTCTCGGTGGCGATGGCGTCCATGGGGACGAAGGTGGCGCCCGGCTCGGTCATGTTGACTCCGGCGGCGGCGAGTTTGTCGATCAGACCGGCGAGTTCGGCGAGCTCCGCGACGATCGAAGGTGCCTTCTCGGCTCCGATGCCCTCGACCTGCTGCAACAGCTCGGCATCGGCGGCACGGATGTTCTCCATGGTCGCGAAGTGCCGGGCGATGCGGCGGGACATGGAGCGGCCCGTGCCCCGGACGCCCAGGGCGCACAGGACCCTCGACAGCGGGCGGGCCTTCGCCGTGGCGAGGGCGGCCAGCAGGTTGTCGGTGCTGGTCTCACCCATCCGTTCCAGTCCGAGGAGCTGTTCGCGGGTCAGGGTGAACAGGTCGGCGAGATCGGCGACCAGTCCGGCCTCGACGAGCTGCACGACGCGGGTGGCTCCCAGGCCCTCGATGTCGAGCTGGTCGCGGCCGGCGGCGTAGGAGAGGGAGGCGACCAGGTGGCAGTTGCGTCCCTGTTCGCACCGCCAGCGTTCCTGGCCGGTGTCGATGGCCGAGCCGCAGCGCGGGCACGCCTCGGGGAAGACGATCGGCTTCTCGTCGCCGGTGCGCAGATGGGCGACCGGGGCCTCGATGCGCGGGATGACGTCACCCGCTCGGTGCACCATCACCCGGTCGCCCAGCCGCAGATCGCGCCGGGTGATGTCGGCGGGGTTGTGGAGCGTGGCGTAGGTGATGGTGGAGCCGTCGATCTCGACCGGCTCCAGGACGCCGCGCGGGGCGATGATGCCGGTGCGGCCCACATTCCACTCGACGTCCAGGAGCCGGGTGATCTTCTCCACGGCCGGCAGCTTGTAGGCGATCGCCCAGCGCGGGGCCCGCGATCCGTTTCCGGCGGCCCGCTGGTCGGCGGCGCGATCGGCCTTGATGACGATCCCGTCGATCCCGAACGGCAGCTCGGCGCGCAGCGCGGCTATCTCCCGCACCCGGGTCAGGACGTCGTCCGTGGTGCCGGCGGTGACGCCGGGCACCTCGGTGGTGGCGGTGGTGTGCACGCCCAGCCGCCCGGCCAGCTCCATGAGCTCGCTGTGCGCGAGGCCGTCCAGCCGCGTGGTCAGAGCCTCGTCGGTGTCGGGCAGCGGCAGCAGACCGTAGCCGAAGAACGTCATCGGGACCGTGTAGGCGCGGTCCTTGGCCCGCAGGGTGCCCGCCGCGGCGTTGCGGGGGTTGGCGAACGGCTGCCCGCCGTGCGCGGTGCGCACCTCGTTGGCGTGCTCGAACTGCGTGCCCGTCATGAGGACTTCGCCGCGCACCTCCACGGTGACCGGCTCGGTGAGGGTCTCGGGCAGGCCCTCGATGGTGCTCATCGCGTGCGAGACGTCCTCCCCGGCCGTCCCGTCACCGCGTGTGATCAGCCGCGTCAGCCGCCCCTCGGTGTACCGGGCCGCGATCGCGAGACCGTCGAGCTTCGCCTCGACGCTGTATCTCTCCGCCTCGTGCCCGATCCGGCGGGCCAGCGAGGCCGTCCACGCCGTGAACTGCTCGGCCGAGAACACGTTGTCCAGACTCAGCATCGCGACCGTGTGCGGCACATCGCCCTCGACGGCGCCGCCGGCGACCTTGCCGCTCGGCGAGCCGGGCAGCACAGAGCCGGGATGATCGGCCTCCCACGCGGCGATCCCCCGCATCAGCCGGTCGTAGGTGTCGTCGTCGAGCGGGGACGTGCCGTCCGTGTAATAGGCGGCCGCGGCCTGCACGACGTCCTCGACGGCCCGTGCGTACCCGGCGGCGTCCACGATCTGCGCAACTGGTGTGGTCATGCCTGTCATCCTGCCTGCCATCACTGACAACGCCCTCCGCCGAGCGCCGGCGCCCACCGCCGCCTGCGAGGGCCGGGCGAGCAATTGTGATGCACGTCACGGAAGGGCTAGGGTGATAGCGCTTGGCGAAGCCCCCGGGTCGCGGGCCGAGCAGTGGTGCGCGTCCGGCCCGGCTTCGGGTGAGGAAGTGGTCCCGTTGTCCGTCGCCTGGGACGACATCGGCGGTCTCGTCGATGCCCATGAACGATTCCTCGCCGGCTCCCTGGTCGAGTCGGACGTGCGGGACTCGGTGCTCGACTCCTGGAAACGCTGCCGTTCCGTCGGTCTCGAGCCGCACCGCCTGCTGGTCCGGTACACCGAGGACGTCGCTCTGGACGAACGGTTCCGGCATGCCGCCGACCCCGTCCTGGCCGACCTGACCAGCTCTTTCGCCGATGCCAGCATGACCATCGCGCTGTGCGACGGACAGGGCCGCATGGTCGAGCGGCTCGGCGGCGACCGGCAGCTGCGCGACCGCCTCGACGCGGTGCGGTTCGCCCCCGGCTTCGACGCCTCCGAGTCGGTCGTCGGCACCAACGGCGTCGGCACCGCGCTCGCCGAGCGCGGCCCCGTGTACATCACCGGCCGCGAGCACTTCGCCGACTGCCTCCAGCCCTTCGCCTGCGCGGGCGCCCCGGTGCGCGACCCGCTCAGCGGACGCATCGAGGCCGTCCTCGACATCACCTGTCTGCGCGACCAGGGCGACCCCGCCATGGTGCGGATGGTCCGCGAGGCCGCCCGGAGCATCGAGGCGCGGCTGCTGGAGCAGGCCGACCTGCGCGAGCGGGCGCTCCTCGCCGCGTACCGGCGGGCCGACGGCCGTGCCAGGGACCGGCCCGGACAGCCCGACGGGTTGCGGCCCGACCTGGACGGCGGGGCGCTCGGCCGGATCGACATGGCCGTGCTGCGCGCCAGGGCCGAGGAGCTCATCGCCTCCCCGCATCGCACGCTCGACGAGGTCACGCTGCCCAGCGGCCGCACCGCGACGCTGCTGCGCCGCCAGGTCACGGGCGCGGCGGGGGAGAACGGCGTAGCCGTAGAGGCCCGCGTCCTGGGCGGCCCACGCCTCAGCCATCGCGACGTGGTTCCGGGGGAGACGGGGAGCGCGCCGGCGACGGCAGGGGACGGGCAGCTCGGATCGGCGGTGCGGCGGCCGGCCGGATCGCCCGTGCGCGGTCCCGTCGCGTCGGTGGCACCGGGCCTGGCCGGCCTGGCACCGCAGGGCACGGCCCCGTCGCCTCCACCTGCGGCGCCGACACCAGTGCCCCCTTTCACGCAGGCCGGATCACCCTCGGCCCCGGCCTCTCCGCGCGGACCGCTGAACGTCCCACAGGCCGCACCCGCCACCACCCCGGACGGGCAGGCCGCAGGCGCCGAAGGCTGGTTGCTGCTCGTCGGGGAGCCCGGTGTCGGCCGGCTGGCCATGCTCGCGCGGCGGCGGCTGGAGTTGCTGCACGACGCGAGCGTGCGGATCGGCACCACCCTGGACGTCACCCGCACCGCCGAGGAACTCGCCGAGGTGACCGTCCCCCGGTTCGCCGACTTCGTCGCGGTCGACCTGCCCGACTCGGTGCTGCGCGGCGAGGAACCGGAGGCGCTCGGCGGCCGCACCGCGCTGCGCCGCGTCGCCATCCGCGCCGTACGCAAGCAGCCGCACAATCTGTACGACGTGGGGGACACCGTCGAGTACGTCCCCTCCACGCCGCAGGCCCGCTCCCTGGAAACCCGGCAGTCCGTCATGGAACCGGTCCTGACCGAGGCGGACGGGTGGATCGCGCAGGACCCGGAGCGGCTGACACCGGTATTGGAGGCCGGCATCCACTCCCTGATCACCGTGCCGCTGCGGGCCCGCGGCACGACCCTCGGCGTGGTCAGCTTCTACCGTTCGCTGCAACCCGACTCCTACGAGGACGACGACCTGTCCCTCGCCCAGGAGCTGGTCGGCCGCGCGGCGATCTGCATCGACAACGCCCGCCGCTACACCCGCGAGCACAACACCGCCCTCGCCCTCCAGCGCAGCCTGCTGCCGAGGGGCCGTTCCGAGCAGAGCGCCGTCGAGGTCGCCTACCGCTATCTGCCCGCGCAGGCCGGCGTCGGCGGCGACTGGTTCGACGTCATCCCGCTGTCCGGCGCCCGCGTCGCACTCGTCGTCGGCGACGTGGTCGGGCACGGCCTGCACGCCGCCGCCACGATGGGCCGGCTGCGCACGGCCGTCCACAACTTCTGCTCCCTGGACCTGTCGCCCGACGACCTCCTCACCCACCTCGACGACCTGGTCGGACGGCTCGACCGGGGCGAGGGCTGGGCGGCGGAGAACAGTCCCGACTCCGGCATCGTCGGAGCCACCTGTCTCTACGCCGTCTACGATCCGGTGTCCCGGCGCTGCACCCTCACCCGCGCCGGGCACCCCTTGCCCGCGGTCGTCGCACCCGACGGCAGTGTCGAGTTCGTCGACCTCCCTGCCTGCCCGCCCCTCGGCCTCGGCGGCATGCCCTTCGAGACGGTCGAGCTGGAACTGGCGGAGGGCAGCCGACTGGTGCTGTACACCGACGGTCTGGTCGAGGACCGGCACCGTGACATCGACGCCGGCCTCGACGACCTCCGCGCCGTCCTGGCCGGTGCCGACCGCTCGCCCGAGGACACCTGCGAGGCCGTCCTCGACGCCCTGCTGCCGGCCCGGCCCGGCGACGACGTGGCGCTGCTCGTCGCCCGTACGCACACGCTGGGTGCCGACCGGGTGGCCCAGTGGGACCTGCCCAGCGATCCGGCGGTCGTCTCCCGCTCCCGCGCGGCGGTCACCGCCCAGCTCGCCGAGTGGGGCCTGGAGGAGCTGACCTTCACCACCGAACTGATCGCCAGCGAACTGGTCACCAACGCCATCCGGCACGCCACCGGCCCGGTCCAGCTGCGTCTGCTCCGCGACCGCGCACTGATCTGCGAGGTGTCCGACGGCAGCGGCACCTCGCCCCGGCTGCGCCGCGCCCAGAGCACGGACGAGGGTGGCCGCGGCCTGTTCCTCGTCGCCCGGCTGACCGAGCGCTGGGGTACGCGCTACACGCCCCACGGCAAGGTCATCTGGACGGAGCAGCCCCTGCCCGGGCGCTGCCCCTGAGGGGCGCCGCGATATTCGGGGCACCCGCGATCGCGCGGGCGCATCCCGGGGCCCGCGGCCCCGGCCGCCCCACCCCACCGAACACCGCTCCCCGGCGCCACCCCGTCGACGAGACAGGCCGCCACCGCACCCGGGAGACGGCGATCTCGACGGGCCGGCCCGAGGGGTGGTGCCGGTCGAGCGGGACGGTGAGGTGCCCGCACTCCCCGTGGTCCGGGGCGGGCGGCCTCGGCACGGAAGCGCCCGCACGCGCCGAAGGCCGGGCCGCTCGCCGCGCGGGTGGGGGCGGCCGTGGGGAGCGGGGCTGCGGCGGCCACGAAGGCGCACCGCACGGCGGTGGGGCGGGGCAGGACGGACAAGGTCGCTCCGGGTCTCGGGCGGTCGGGTAAGAACGGGTAGCAAATGAAAATGATTATCGATAGCGTGTGCCCGTCAAGTCCGGCCCCCTCCCGCCGAGGGGTGCCCCGGGCTGCCCTGACGACGGAACCCATGGCACGAAAAGGGGAGTTGTGGCTCATCTGCTGGTGGTCGAGAGCTGGGTCGGATCGATGAGCAGGCTGCTGCCGCGCGCCATCCGCGAGGGCGGGCACGAGTTCACCTTCCTCACCCGTGACCTGCACCACTACCTGCGCTCGGCGCCCGAGGGGACCGCGCACCCGCTGCTCGGCGCCCGCAACGTGCTCACCGCCGACACCAACGACACCGACGCCCTGCTGCCCGAGGTGGGACGGCTGCACTCGGTGCTCGGCTTCGACGGAGTGATCACGTCCTGCGACTACTACCTGCCGGCGGTGGCCCGCATCGCCGGGCACCTCGGGCTGCCCGGCCCCGGACCCGAGGCCGTGGCGAACGCCTGCCGCAAGGACGCCACCCGCCGGATCCTCGCCGAGGCGGGTCTGCCCGGACCGCGCTTCGCCGTGCACGAGGAGTGGGCCGACCTCGCGCGGGCCGCCCGTGAGATCGGCTACCCGCTCGTCGCCAAGCCGGTCGACCTGTGCGCCGGCATGTACGTCCGGCGCATCGAGCACGAGGCCGAACTGGCCGCGCTCTTCCGGACGCTGGCCGCCTTCCCGGTCAATGCCCGGGGTCAGCGACGCACCCCCGCCGTGCTTCTCGAAGAGCTCCTCGACGGCCCCGAGGTGAGTGTCGAGACCGTGTCGTACGCGGGCGCGGTCCACCTGGTCGGCGTCACCGACAAGACCGTCGGCGGGGCGCCCGCCTTCATCGAGACCGGCCACATGTTCCCGGCCGCGCTGCCGCCTGCCGACATCGAGGCCGCCGAGCAGACCACGCTCGGCGCGCTCAAGGCACTCGGGCTGACGGACGCCGTCGTCGCGCACACCGAGATCAAGCTGACCTCCGCCGGGCCGCGTGTCGTCGAGGTCAACCCCCGCCCCGCGGGCAACCGCATCACCGAGCTCGTCCGCCATGTCACCGGCATCGACCTCGCCGCCGCCTGTGTGGACGTCGCCCTCGGCCGCAGGCCCGACCTCAGGCGCACCGACACCGGGCTGCGCAGCGCCGCCATCGGCTTCCTCGTCCCGGACCGCCCCGGCACCCTCGAAGCGCTCGGCCCTCGCCGGCCCGCCGCCGAACCGGACGTGCTGGAGGTGCGGCTCGCCGAGCCCGGCACGGCCGTGAAGGCCGCGGGCAGCAACAACGAGTACCTCGGTCACGTCATGGCGGGCGACTGTGAGGGTCCCGGCGCCCGCGACCGAGTCGAGCGGCTGCTGACGGCCCTGCGCGCCGGGCTGGTGATCCGGTGACCTCCGTCGGCGCACGGCCCGCTGCGCCCGTCAGGACGTACGGCGATCTCGTCGCCGACGTCCGCGCGGGTGCCCTCGGGCCCGACCCGCGCACGCTGCGCATCGCCGTCGCCTTCACCACCCGGCAGGCCGTGCGGCACGACGGGCGCGGCACCGGCTACCGCAACGAGGTGCTCAGCCTGCGGCTCGCCGAGGCCGTCGGCTCGTGCGCGGTCGAACCCGGCGAACTGCCCGACGGAGCGCTGGACGACTGCGTGGGCGCTGACGTGGCGGCCCTCCTCCGGCATCCGCTGCCCGCGGTGCGGGTGGCCGCCCTCGACGCCTACCTGATGCATGTCGCCCCGCACATCCCGCGGCACGGGGCCCACCCCGTCGCCCTGCCCGCCGGTTCGTCGCTCGAGAAGTCCCGGGCGCGGGCGAGGGCCGTCGTCGAGCTGCTGGACCTGCCGGACGGCGGCACAGTGCTCGTCGTCGGGGTCGTCAACTCCCTGCTGGAGGAGCTGCGTTCGCGTGGCCTCGGCTATGTGCCGTGCGACCTCAAGGGCGGGGTCACGGAGTGGGGCGAGCCGGTCGTCACCGACGCGCCCGCCGCTGCCGGGAGCTGCGAGGCTCTGCTGGTCTCGGGGATGACCCTGGGCAACGGCACCTTCGAGCCGCTGCGCGCGCACGCCCTGCGGCACGGCAAGCAGCTGGTGCTGTTCGCGCAGACCGGCAGCGCCGTGCTGCCCCGCTTCCTGGGGCACGGGGTCACCGCGGTGTGCGCGGAGCCGTACCCCTTCTTCTGGCTCGACGGGGGCCCCGGTGTCGTCCACCGGTACCGCTGTTCCGGGGGTGGGCGATGACCGCGACGGTCGTACGTCCCACCGCGCAGCGGGAGTTGCTCGCCCTGCTCGGCCGTACCCCGGTCGTGCGGGTCACGGCCGGACTGCCGAACGCCCACCCCGGGTTCTGGGCCAAGCTCGAAGGGCTCGCCGCGGGCGGCATGAAGGCGCGGGCCGCCGTGTCGATGCTGCTCGGCGCGCGCGAACGCGGCGAACTGCGCCCCGGCGCGCCCGTGGTGGAGTCCACCTCCGGCACCCTCGGCATCGGGCTCGCCTTCGCCGGACAGGCCCTCGGCCACCCCGTCGTCCTGGTCGGCGACAGCGAACTGGAGCTTTCCATGCGGCAGTTGCTGCGTGCGCACGGCGTCCGCCTGGAGCTCGTCGACCGTCCCGCGCCGCAGGGCGGCTGGCAGGCGGCCCGGCTCGGCCGGCTGCGCGAACTGCTCGCGGAACTCCCCGGCGCCTACTGGCCCGACCAGTACAACAACCCCGACAACACCGCCGGCTACGCCTCCCTCGCCGCCGAACTCACCGCCCAGCTCGACCACCTGGACGTCCTCGTGTGCAGCGTCGGCACCGGCGGGCACAGCGCCGGCGTCATCGGCCCGCTGCGCCGGCACTGGCCCGCGCTGCGGCTCGTCGGCGTAGACGCGACCGGCTCGACGATCTTCGGGCAGCCCGCCCGCCCCCGTCTGATGCGCGGCCTCGGCAGCAGCATCCACCCGCGCAACGTCGCCTACGACGCCTTCGACGAAGTCCACTGGATCGGCCCCGCCGAGGCCGTGGACAGCTGCCGGCGGCTCGCCCGGGAATCGTTCGTCAGCGGCGGCTGGAGCACCGGCGCGGTCGCCAGGGTCGCCGCCTGGGCGGCCCGTGTGCACCCCGGCGCGGTCGTCGCGACCGTGTTCCCCGACGGGCCGCACCGCTACCTCGGCACCGTCTACGACGACGACTTCATCGCCGCCCACGGCCTCGACCTGGCCGGCGCCGCCACCCGGCCCGTGGAGATACCGCATCCCTGCGCCGCCGAGGCGAGCGGGTGGGCGCGGTGCGCGCGGGTCGCCGATCCCCTCTCCGCCGGAAGGACACGATGAAGGCCCGCCTGCGCACCGTACGACTCGAACTCGCCGAGCCGCTGCGCATCTCCCGCTCCGTCATGACCGCCCGCGACGCCGTGTGGCTGAGCGTCGAGCACGACGGCGTCACCGGCCACGGCGAGGCCGTCAGCAGCGCGTACTACGGGCTGGACGCCGACACGCTCGTACGGCTGATCACGGCCGTCGGCCTGGAACGCTTCCCCGGCCCCGAGAGCGCCCTGGAGGCCCTGCCCTCCGGCGCCGTACCGCCCGCCGTGACCGCCGCCGTCGAGTCCGCGCTGCTGGACCTCGCCGGCAAGCGGGCCGGTGTGCCCGTCCACCGGCTCCTCGGCACCGAGGCGTCCTTCGGCGTCGCCACCGCACGCACCATCGGCATCACCTCGCTCACGCACGCCGCCGCCACGGCCCGGCACCTGGCCGCGAGCGGATTCGAGGTCCTCAAGGTGAAGGCGGGCTCGCCCGATCCCGAGGACGACGTGGAGCGGGTACGCGTCGTCCGGGACGCGGCACCGCGAGCGCGGCTGCTGCTGGACCCGAACGGGGCCTGGAGCAGGGCGCAGGCCGAGCGGCTGCTGCCCCGCTTCGCCGCGCTCGGCGTCGAGGCCGTCGAACAGCCGCTGCCGCCCGGCGACCCGGACGCGCTGGCCGCCCTCGCCGAGAGGTCGCCGCTGCCCGTCATCGCCGACGAGGACGCCGCGGGCGTCGACGACGTGCGACGGCTCGCCGGGCGCGTCCACGGCGTCAACGTCAAGCTCGCCAAATGCGGAGGAGTCCGGGCGGCCCTGCGCATCGCCGAGCTGATCGAGGGCAGCGGGACGGAGCTGATGCTCGGCTGCCTCACCGCCAGCACGCTCGGCCTGGCACCCGCCGTCCACCTCGCCGACCGCGCCCGCTGGGCCGACCTCGACGGGCATCTGCTGCTCGCCCGCGACCCGTGGCGCGGCATCGGCGGCGCCGACGGCGTCGTACGCCCAAGTGGCCTGCCCGGACTGGGAGTCGAGGAGGTGATCGCGCATGAGGACGTGGCGTGAGATGCGCCGCTTCCCGTTCGCCGTCCAGTTGCTGCTGGCCAACCAGCTCGGCGTCAACACCGGCTTCTACCTCCTCATCCCCTACCTCGCCACCCACCTCGGCGAGAACCTGGGCATGTCGGCGGCGGTCGTCGGGATCGTCCTCGGGGTGCGCAACCTCAGCCAGCAGGGCCTGTTCATCATCGGCGGCTCGGCAGCCGACCGGCTCGGGGCGCGGGGCGTCATCATCGCCGGGTGCGCGCTGCGGACCGTCGGGTTCGCGCTGTTCGCGCTGGGCGACGGGCTGCCGGTGCTGCTCGCCGCGTCCGTGCTCAGCGGGCTCGCGGGGGCGCTGTTCAACCCGGCCGTGCGGGCGTATCTCGCGCAGGAGGCGGGCGAGCGCAGGGCGGAGGCGTTCGCGCTGTTCAACGTGTTCGCCACGACCGGAGCGCTCGTCGGGCCGCTGCTGGGCAGCGTCCTGCTCCTCGTCGACTTCCGCACGTCCGCGCTGACCGCCGCCGGCATCTTCGCCGTGCTCACCGTGGCACAGGCCCTCGTCCTGCCCGCGCGCAAGGTGGAGCCGAGCGGCAGCGGGGTCCTCGGGGACTGGCGCGAGGTGCTCGGCAACCGGGCCTTCCTGGCCTTCTCGCTCGCCATGGTCGGCATGTTCACCCTGGAGAACCAGCTGTACCTGCTGCTGCCGGACGGTGCCCGGGAGGCCACCGGCTGGGACGGGGCCGCGGGCATCGTCCTCCTCGTCGGCACGGTCGCCAACCTGGCGTTCCAGCTGAGGATCACCAGGTCACTCACGTTCCGTGGCGACAGGGCGCGTTGGATCGCCGTGGGGCTCGCGGTGATGGCGTTCGCCTTCCTGCCGCCCGTCCTCGTCCCGGGCGCCGTGCCGGTCCTCGTGAGCGCGCTGCTGCTCCACCTCGGCATCATGATCGCCTCGCCGTTCGTGATGGAGCTGATCCCGCGCTTCGGCCGTCCCGGGCTGACCGGCACGTACTTCGGGATCTTCTACGTCGTCTCGGGTATCGCGGCGGCCGTCGGCAACACCGTCGTCGGGTGGGCCATGGACGCGGGGGAGAGCGCGGGCCGTGCCTGGCTGCCGTGGGTGTGCTGTGCGGTGTCCGGGGCGGCCTCGGCGGGCGGGGTCGCATGGCTGCGTCGCCGTGGCGCGCTCCCGGCGCCCGCGGAACCGGTGCGGGAGAAGGCCGACGCATGACCGACGGCAACCTGCTCACCGACCACCCCGCCCTCTACGAGGCCCGCTTCCCCGACCCCGGCCGGCTCGCCGGACGCTGGGCCGAGGACTGCCTGCGCCGCCACGACGCCGGCCCGCGCGTTCTCGACATGGGCTGCGGCACCGGCCGTGACGCCGCCCGACTGCACCGCGCGGGCCGTACGGTGACCGGCGCCGACCTCTCCGAGGCGATGCTCGCCCACGCCCGCGCGCATCACCCGGGACCGGAGTACGTCCGGGCCGACCTGCGCGGCTTCGATCTGCGGGAGCTGGGAGGGGCCGCCTTCGACGCGGTCGTCTGCCTGGACAGCTCCCTGCTGTACTGCCACACCAACGACCAGCTCGACGGCTTCCTGGACTCCTGCCGCCGCGCCCTCACGCCGGGCGGGCTGCTGGTCGCGGAGATGCGCAACGGGGCGTACTTCCTGGGCAGGACCGATCTTCTCGATGTCCCGTCCGGCAACTCCTTCACCTGGCAGGGCGTCGCCCACCGGTCGACGACCACGCTGACCGTCGACCGCACCGCCCAGCTTCTGCGCCGTACCCGCCTCTGGACCCGCGACGACGGCTCGCCGCCCGTCACCCAGCACTCCGCCTGGCGGCTGCTGTTCCCGCACGAGCTGCGGCACTTCCTCACCGCGCACGGCTTCGAGGTCCTCGAACTGCACGACGGACCCGGACCGCGCACCGAACCGCCGTGGCAGGACGGCAGGTTGCCCGGAGCCGCCACGGACGCGGACCGGCTGCACCTCGTCGCCCGCCTGCACACCCACTGACCCGAAGGACCAGTCATGAACGACGGACGTTTCCCCGGCCTGCACCGACGCGGCTTCCTCGCCGCCACCACCGGCGCCGCCACCGCACTCGCCCTCACCGGATGCGCCGGTTCCGGCGGGACGGCGGCCTCCGACGGCGCCCCGAAGCGCGGCGGCCGACTGCGCGCCGCCTTCGCCGGCGGCGGCGCGAGCGAGACCCTCGATCCCCACCTGGCGAGCCTCTTCGCCGACGCCGCCCGGGCCAAGGCCCTCTTCGACAAGCTCGCCGACTACGGAGCCGACCTCTCCGCCCGGCCCCGGCTCGCGGAGCGCTGGGAGCCCAACAAGACCCTGGACCGCTGGCGGGTGACGCTGCGCAAGGCCGTCTTCCACGACGGCAAGCCGGTCACCGCCGAGGACGTCCTCTACAGCTACCGCCGGATCGCCGACCCGGAGCAGGCGTTCCGCGCGAAGGCGTCCCTGGAGCCCATCGACCTCGACGCCAGCCGCGCCACCGGCGACCGGAACATCGAGTTCGTGCTCAAGCGACCGACGGCCGAATTCCCCAACGTCCTGGCCGCGTTCGGCGCCTACATCGTCCCGAGCGACGCCACCCGCTTCGACGAGCGGCCCATCGGCTCCGGCCCCTTCCGGTTCGTGTCCTTCGCGCCCGGCCGCTCCGCCGTCTTCCGCCGTTTCGACGACCACTGGGACGGCGCCCCGCTCCTCGACGAGATCGAGTTCGTCGTCGCCAACGAGGAGTCCGCCCGCGTGGGCGCCCTCCTCGGCGGCCAGGTCGAGTACGCGCACGAACTCAACCCGACCACCGCCCGCGCCCACGAGGGGGGCGGACGGATCGAGATCGTGCGGCTGCGCAACAGCGCCATGCAGGCGTTCTGCATGAAGACCGACCGGGCACCCTTCGACGACAAGCGGGTGCGCGAGGCGTTCTTCCTCATCGCCGACCGGCAGGAACTCGTCGACGGCGCGCTGTCCGGCGCGGGCGAGGTCGGCAACGACCTGTTCGGCAAGGGCTACGAGTACTACGCCGCCGACCTGCCGCAGCGCACCCAGGACCTCGACCGCGCCCGCGCCCTGCTCAAGCAGGCCGGCGCCGAGAACCTCAAGGTCACCCTGGACACCTCCGCCGTCGCCGCCGGGTTCACCGAGGCCGCCGGCATCTTCCGCGACCAGGCCGCGAAGGCGGGCGTCACGATCGACGTGCGGATGGGCAGCAAGGACTCCTACTGGAGCGACATCCTCGACGGCGGCACCCTGTGCTGCTACCGCTCCGGCGCCATGCCCGTCGAGGCCCACATCTCCCAGCGGCTGCTCACCGACTCCACCACCAACGCCACCAAGTGGCGGCACAAGGACTTCGACGCCCTCTACCGGCAGGCCCAGTCCACCCGCGACAGGACCGAGCGGGCCGCCGTCTACGGGCGCATGCAGCGCCGTCTGCACACCGAGGGCGGCTTCCTCGTGTGGGGCTTCGCCGACTGGATCATCGCAACGGCCAGGTCGGTGAAGGGGATCGAGACGAAGGCCCCCGCCAACACCCTGGACTGGGCCCGTTTCGACAGGGTGTGGCTGGCGTGAGAACGCGGTTGGACAGCGCCCCGAAGGGGCGCGAGGAACTGCGCGGCCAACCCCAACGGCTCCGCAGCCGACCGACGGCCCACCGCGGCACCCCCTTTGTCGCCCGGCGCCTTGCCCTCGGCGCAGCCCAGACCGTGGCCGTCGTCCTCCTGGTCTTCGCCCTCACCGAGGCACTGCCGGGCGACGCGGCGGTCGCCCTCGCCGGTGACCAGCCGGACCCCGCCCGCATCGCGGCGATCCGCGAGGCGATGGACCTGGACCGGCCCGCCCACGAACGCCTCACGGACTGGGCCACGGGCCTGCTGCACGGCGACTTCGGCACCTCCCTGACCTCGGGCCGCCCGGTCGCCCGGTACATCACCGACGGCTTCGGACCGACCCTCACCCTCGCCGCCCTCACCCTGGCGCTGCTGATCCCGCTCGGCCTCGGCCTCGGCGTGCTCGCCGCCCGCCACGAGGGCGGCCCCGTGGACCGGCTGGTCAGCTCGGTGACGCTGGCCGTGTACGCCGTCCCCGAGTTCGCCCTCGGAGTGCTGCTGGTGACGGTCCTCGCCCTGAAACTGGCCTGGCTGCCGCCGACGGCCGTCGGCCACGGCGCCGACCTGCTCGCCCATCCGGCGGTGCTGGTGCTGCCCGTCCTGGTTCTGCTGTCCCGCCCGGTGTGCTCCCTGTCCCGCCTGGTGCGGGCCGGCATGGTCGACGCCCTCGCCTCCCCGTACGTCGCCCACGCCCGCCGCTGCGGCGTCCCCGGCGCCCGCGTCCGCTACGCCCACGCCCTGCCGAACGCCCTCGCCCCGGCCGTCCAGCAACTCGCCCGTACCGTCGACTGGTTGCTGTGCGGAGTGATCGTCGTGGAGGCCCTCTTCGTGATCCCGGGCCTCGGGACCGTCCTGCTCGACGCCGTCGCCGAGCGCGACGTACCGGTGGTGCAGGGGCTGGCCTTGGTGTTCGGCGTGCTGACGGTCCTGCTCAACCTCGGTGCCGACCTGGTGGCCCACCGGCTCACGCCCCGGGCGGGGGTGGCCGCGTGACGCACCGCCGCTTCGCGCTCGGCCTCGGCGTGGTCGCCGTCCCGCTCGTGCTCGCCCTCCTCGGACCGTTCCTCGCGGGCGAGCCGGGGCCGCGCGCGACGTCCTTCGCCCTCGGCGACGGCCACCTGCTCGGCACCGACTTCGTGGGCCGCGACGTCCTGCGGCAGACCCTGCTGGGCGGCCGTACCGTCGTGGTCACCGCCCTCGCCGCGACCGCGCTCGCCCATCTCGTCGCCGTCCCGCTCGCGCTGGCCGGCGCGCTCACCCGGCTGCGGTGGCTGGAGGACCTGCTGATGCGCCCGCTCGACGTGCTGCTCGCCGTGCCGTCGCTGCTGCTGATCCTGCTCGTGGCCGCCGTGCTCGCGCCGGGCCCCGTGGGGCTCGCGCTGCTCGTGGCGCTGGTCAACGTGCCCGACGCGGCCCGGATCGTACGGGCCGCGGCCGGGGAGGCCGCCGCCCGCCCTGCCGTCGAGGCGCTGCGCATGCAGGGCGAGACCTGGTGGCGGATCGCCGTCGGCTACGTCGGCCGCTCGGCGCTGCGCACCCTCGCCGCCGACGCCGGGATCCGGCTGACCGGCGTGCTGTACCTGGTGTCGACGGCCGCGTTCCTCGGCGTCGGTGTCGCGCCGGACGCCGCCGACTGGGCGCTGATGGTCGACCGCAACCGCACCGGTCTGCTGGTGCAGCCCTGGGCCGTCGTGGTGCCCGCACTGCTGATCGTGGCGCTGACGACGGGCACGAACCTGCTCTTCGACGCGGCCCTTGAGAAGAGGGGGCGCCGATGAACACGCGAGAGGGGACGCCGGTGACGACAGCGGACGGGACGCCGGTGAGCCGGGCGGCGACGGATGCCGCCCTCGCCGAGATCCGCGACCTGCGCGTCGAGGTCGACGGCCGGGCGATCGTCGACGGCGTGCATGTGAAGGTGCTGCCGGGCAGGGTGACCGCTCTGGTCGGCGCCTCCGGCAGCGGCAAGACCACCACCGGCCTCGCCCTGCTCGGCGAGTACCCGCCCGGCGCCCGCGTCACGGGCGGGGTACGGCGGACCGGCGACGGCCCGGTGGGCTACGTCCCCCAGCACCCCGCCGCCGTCCTCAACCCGGCCCGCCGGGTCGGCGCCCTGCTCGATGACATCGCCCGGCCCCAGGTCCGCCACCTGCCGCGGGCACAGCGCCGTGAGGCGGCCCGCGCGCTGGTCCAGCGCGCCCTGTCGGAAGCCCAGCTCCCGGCCTCCGAGGCCCTGTTGCGCCGTCATCCGCACCAGCTCTCCGGCGGCCAGCAGCAGCGCGTCGTACTCGCGCAGGCCCTGCTGCTCGGCGCGCGGGTGATCGTCGCGGACGAACCCACCACAGGTCAGGACGCGTTGACCAAGAACCGGATCGTCGAGCAGCTGGCGGCGGTCGCGGCACGCGGCATCGCGGTCGTCCTGCTCAGCCACGACCTCGACGTGGTCCGCGCCCTCGCCGACGAGGTCCTCGTGCTGCGCGGGGGCCGCGTCGTGGAGTCGGGACCGGCGGAGCGGCTGTGGACGGCGCCCCGGCACGAGTGGACCCGCCGCCTGCTCGACGCGCGGCACGACGACCCGCCGGACGGCACAGGCGACGAGACCAGTCGATCGAGGCTGGCGGTACGGGACTTGACGGCCGTGCACGACCGCCGGACCGTCGTGCTGCGCGCCCCGCGCCTCGTCCTGCACCCCGGTGAGTGCCTCGCCGTGGTCGGCCGCTCCGGCAGCGGCAAGACCACGCTCGCCCGCTGCCTCGCGGGCCTGCACAGCGAGCACTCCGGCGAGATCCTGCTCGACGGCACACCGCTGCCGCGCAGCCTGCGCCATCGCAGCCGTGCCCAACTGGGCGCCGTGCAGTACGTGTTCCAGGACTCCCGCGCCGCCTTCGACGAGCACCGGCCGGTGCTGGCGCAGGTGGCCCGCACGGCGGTACGGCTGCGCGGCGCGGACGAACGGGCGGCCACGGACGAGGCATCGGCCACCCTGAACCGCCTCGGCCTGTCGCCGGACCTGACCCGCCGCCGCCCCGGCGAGCTCTCCGGCGGGGAACTCCAGCGCGCCGCCCTGGCCCGCGCCCTGCTCGCCCGTCCCCGCGTGCTGATCTGCGACGAGGTCACCTCCGGCCTGGACACGGTCACCCGACGCGGCATCCTCGACGTCCTCGCGGGGCTGGTCCGGGACGGCGACGGCCTGTCCCTCGTCCTCGTCACGCACGACCTGGACACGGCACGCCTGGCCCACCGCATCGCCGTCCTGGACGCGGGGGAGGTCGTCGAAGAGGGACCGGCGCAACGCGTCCTGACGGCGCCCCGGCACCCGTTCACGATCTCCCTGATGGAGACGACGGAGCGGCTGGAGACGCGGGCCCGTGGCTGAGAGCCGGCCTCCGGTCGCGTTCGCAGGAGGAGACGGGAGCCTCTGCGAGCGGCCCGAAGGCCGGCGGCTGTGGATGAGCGCGGCGCCTACGACCTGGTGGGCAGGCGTCGCCGGCGCGGACGGGCGGTGGCCCGGGCGAGCAGGATGTGGATCTGGCGGACCGCCTCGCCCGGATGGGTGGCCGCGGCGGCGAAGGGCAGGCGGGTGTCGTGGTGGGAGTCCGGCGTCTGCGAGCGGAGCACCAGGCCACGCCGGTCGAGCCGCAACGGCCGTACCGCGCACGCGCCGAGCTGCTGCTTCGCCGGGAGCAGCCGGGTGAGCGGGGCCACGGTGTCGGCGTGCGCCGCGTCCAGCCGGGCCAGCATCTCGGCCTCGTGGGTGGCCAGCGGGTCGGGCGAGGAGTGGGCCAGGTCGTCGAGGCCGATGACGGCGGCCCGGTCGTTCTCGGTGAGTACGGCCCGGGCCGGGTGGAACACCAGCGCCTTCGGGCCGAGGACGGTCAGTCGGCCGCCCAGCGTGAGCCGGGCGCGCACCCGTTCGCGTACGGCGACGGGGGCGATGTCGGTGAACTCCACCAGGGCGGTCAGATCGCCGTGCGGCGCCATGGCCGGCTCGGCCGCGAGGTGACCGTCCGGCAGGTTGTTCACCAGCAGCCGTGCCGCGGCGTCGACGGTGTGCAGGCCGATCAGTTCGACGCGATGGCCGTGCGTGGTGACGGTCAGCGAGCCGGCCGCCGCCAGCACCGAGCGGGCACGCTCGGCCGGCGTCGGCTCGGGGCAGGAGGCGGCAGACATGGGAACCTTTCGAACGCTCCAGCTAGACTTAGGTAAGCCTAACCTTATCCATTCCTGTTCCTGTTCACCAACCCGTCAGCAACAGGTGATTGACGAGCAGCGCGAGCACGGCCTGCGCCGCGAGCCAGGCGCGCGGTCTGGGCAGGAACGCGCACGCGGACAGCAGCCACAGTGTGAACGGCAGCCAGATCCGCTCCGTCTCCGCCTTGCTCATCCCGGACAGGTCCGCGACCAGCATCGCCACCAGGGCCGCGAGCACCAGAACGCCCAGCCGGAACGTGGCCGTCCGGTCCGAGGGTGCCCGGCGCAGCAGCACGGACCCGGTGCGCCGCAACCCCGCCACCGTCGCCAGGCCCACCACCAGCACCTGGCAGGCGAGGTTGGCCCACACCCAGTAGGCCTGCGGCCGGGTGCCGCCGGCGCCCTGGTTGTAGCGGGTCACCAGCAAGTCGTAAGCCTCCCACCAGTAGAAGCCCAACGCCGTGAACACGACGGGCACGACGACGAACCCCGCCAGCGCGAAGGGGAGGGGCCGGGCGCGCCGGGAGCCCAGTACGAGGACGGCGGCGGCGATCACTACGTACAGCGTCAGGCCGTACGACAGATAGACGGTGAGGCCGAACAGCAGCCCTGAGGCGAGGCCGGTCCGGCGCGGCCGGTGTCCCGTCACCGCGAGCGCGAGCAGCGCCACCGCCCAGACCGCGACCGCCGCGAAGTAGCCGTCGGCGGAGGCGCCCACCCACACCGCGGCCGGCGCCAGGACCAGGAACGGCGCGGCGCGGCGGGCGAGTCTCTCGTCGGCGAGGGCGCGGACGGTGACGAGGATGCCCAGTGCGGCGGTCGCCCCGACGAGGATGCACCAGACCCCGGCCCACGCGCCGCCGCCCAGCCCGATCCGGTCCAGGTAGACGAAGGTGAGCGTGGCCGCCGGAGGATGTCCGGCGATGTGTGCGGGCCAGTGCTCCGGCGAGGCGCCGAGCACGATGTGCGAGGTGAAGTCCCGCAGGGTCGCGGGGATGTCCTGGAAGCGGTCGATGACCTGGAGATACTCGTGCCGTGTCGTCAGCCGGCGGGCGATGCCGCGCTGCCAGCCGTCGATGAGCGCGAGTGAGAAGGTCCAGGCCGTGCCCGCTCCCCAGACGGCGAGCAGCAGCCGCCGCCAGGGCAGCCGGGCCGCCAGGGCCGGGCCGTACGCCACGACGGCGACTGCGACGGCGATCGCGGCCGGAGTGCCCGGACCGATGTGCGGTACCCAACGGGCGTACAGTGGCGGCCAGTTGACGAAGAGGGTGCCGTCCCGGTGCTCGATCACGGTGCCGACGACGGCCGCCGTCGCGAAGAGCAGGACGGCGGCCGCGGCGGCGTACAGATCGCGGCGGAGGTCCCGGCGAGCGGTGGTGCGGGTGTCGGCGGGGGCCTCGGGCAGGAGATCGCTGGTCACGACTGCGACGTTACGACGCCCGAGGTCCGCCGGACGCGTGACGGGCGGGGACGTCAGAGATTCGTCATGGTTCTCAGCGGCGTTTTCGGCCCCGGTCCGGCCTACCGTCGGCGCATGGCTCGGTCTCCCTTCTCACCTTCCTTCTGGCGCAGCCCGCTGCGCGGCCCCTGGCTCACCTCGGTGCTCGGCGTCGTCCTGCTCGGCGGGATCACGGTGCTGTTCGTGACGGGCCTCGTGTCCTACGCCGCGTACAACCCGGACCTGTCGCCGGTGAACGACAAGACCCCGGACAAGGGCATCCTCGGCTTCTACCTGTTCTCCTGGCCGACCGACCCGCACTGGCTGTACCGGCTCAACCAGGGCATCCACGTCACGCTCGGCATCGCCCTGATCCCCGTGCTGCTGGCCAAGCTGTGGTCGGTCGTGCCGAGGCTGTTCACGCTGCCGCCGGCGCGCTCGCTCGCGCACGCGCTGGAGCGGCTCTCGCTGCTGCTCCTGGTCGGCGGCGCGCTGTTCGAGTTCGTGACCGGGGTGCTCAACGTCCAGCTGGACTACATCTTCCCCGGCTCCTTCTACACGCTGCACTTCTACGGGGCGTGGGTGTTCATCGCCGCGTTCGTCGCGCACGCGGTGCTGAAGACGCCCATGGCCCTGCGGAATCTGCGTCAGCTCCGCGAGGAGCAGAACGACCTGGTCCCGCCGAGCCCCGCCGAACCGACGGTCTCCCGGCGCGGCGCCCTCTGGTTCGTCGGCGGCGGCTCACTGCTCCTGTTCGGCACGACGGTCGGCCAGAACTTCGACGGCCCCCTGCGCCGCACCGCCCTCCTCGCCCCGCACGGCGGCGCCGAGCCGGGGAGCGGGCCGGGCGGTTTCCAGATCAACAAGACGGCCGCGTACGCCGGGATCCGGGAAGCCGACACGAGCGAGGAGGTGTGGCGGCTGGTGGTCGTCGGCAGGGACGGGCACACGGTCCGCCTCACCCGCGCCGACCTGCTCGCCATGCCGCTGCACAGCGCGGCCCTGCCGATCGCGTGCGTGGAGGGCTGGTCGACGTCCGACCAGTGGTGGCGCGGCGTACGGCTACGGGACCTGGCGAGGCTGGTCGGCCCCGACGAGGACCCGCCCGACGTCCTGGTGGAGTCCCTCCAGCAGCGCGGTGCCTTCCGCCGGGCCGCCCTGCGCGCCAACCAGGTCGCCGACTCCCGCTCCCTGCTCGCCCTCTTCGTCAACGGTGAGGACCTCACCCCCGACCACGGCTACCCGGCGCGCGTCATCGTGCCCGCCGCACCCGGCGTGCTGAACACCAAGTGGGTGGCACGGCTGACCTTCGGAGACCTGTGATGCGACGCCCCGAGCTCCCCGTTCCGATCGGCAGCCCCCTTCAGATCCTCCTCCTCGCCTGCTCGTTCGCGCTCGCCGGATACGCGGGAGTGCGGCTGCTGGACGGAGACCGGTTCGAGATCGCGCTGTGGTTCGCCGGCGCGGCGATCATCCACGACATCGTCCTCGTGCCGCTGTACGGGGCGGCGGACCAGGCACTGCTGCGGACCTTCGAGGCAGCCGACCGCCGGGCCCGGATCAGCTACGTGCGAGTCCCCGCCGTCCTCTCCCTCCTGCTCCTGCTGGTGTGGTTCCCCCTGATCACCGGCCGGGTGACGCACCGCTACACCGGCGCGACGGGCCACCCCCCGGCCGACTTCGCGACCCGCTGGCTATTGCTCACGGCCGCACTGTTCGCCGCTTCGGCGACGGTGTACGCGATCGGCCGGTGGCGGTCCGGGAGCGGGAGGAGGGAACGGTCCACCGACACTCCCGCGACGTGTGACGCTCCTGACGCGGAATCCGCTTGATCCATCGGGGGCCGACGCAGGTCTCCCGGGTGATCGAGTGAACGGGTGGGGATTCCATGAGCCCAGTGGACGGGCGAGGCACGGGTGCCGGCGACGGGAGGGCCGTCGCGTGAGGGGCGCTGTTGCCGCGGCGGCCGTGCTGCTGGCCGCCGTTACGACCGGCTGTGCGGGCGCGGCGGACGAGGGGAAGCCCGTCGCGTCCGCGCAGCCCGGTCCCCGGAGTCCGCAGGCCGCCCCCGCCGATGCCGAGCCCCGCACCGTCGCGGAGTTCCTCGCCCGTGCCGAGGAGGCGATGGCCGGGGAGAAGGGCTGGACGTTCGTGGTGAAGGGCCGTGAGGGGCTGGTTCTGCGGGGCCAGGAGAGCTCCGCGACGTACACCGCCACCGTGCGCCGGTCCACGGGGGAGGCGTGGGCACTGCACTCCACCGGTGCCACCGTCAGCAAGGGCGTCAGCAGGCCCGAGGAGATCTACGTCTCCGACGGGACGGCCCACGTCAAGAAGGGCGCGGCCGGCTGGGAGCACGGGCCCGTCACCGACCCCGAGTTCGCGGACAAGGTCGAGGACCCGATCGCCGCGCTCGACGCGTTGCGGGACTACGGCGACGAGGTCACCCTCGCCAAGCCGGACGGCCGGGTCGAACTGCGCGCCCGTGCGGCGAGCGGCCCGCTGACCGGAGTCCGGGACAAGGCGGTCGTGCAGAAGGCGCTGCGTGAACTCGCCTCGACGCTGCGGCAGCTGCGCGCCGCCGGGGTCGCCGCCCCCGAGAGCGGGATCGCGGTCGAGGGCGTGGCGGAGACGCTCGTCCTCGACCCCTCGACCTACCGGGTCACGGCACATACCTTCACGTGCGCCTTCCTGATCCCGTACGACGGACAACGCATCCGGTACGAGCAGGAGGTGAGCGAGCGGACCTCGGGGACGTACGACGGGGTCGTCGCGGTGCCGGAAGGACTGGAGTGAGGGGCGTGGAGTCGCAGCAGGACGGAACACAGGACACGGTCGGGCTGATCCACCGGCCGACTCGTGCCGACATCCTCGTGGGTGTCCTGGTGCGTGAGCGCCGTCGGCGCCTGCATCTGGTGCGGTGGGGCTTCACGGGGCTGTTCGCAGCCTTCGCGGTGCTGGTGGTGGCCGCACAGCGAAGCTCCTCGCTGTCATGGGTGACCGCCGTCTTCTGCGCCGCCCTGATCTGGTCGATCCCGCATCTCCAGGCCCACCACGCGCTGCGCACCGTCTCCTGGCAGGGCGAGTACCGCACGTCCGTGAGCGGGACGGGCATCACCACCGACACCGTGCACACGACGCTCGTCCAGCGCTGGTCCGTCTTCCGCGGCTACCGCGAGACCCGCGACCACGTGGTTCTGCTCAGCCGCGACCCGAACATCCTGCTCGTGGAGGTGCTGCCCAAGCGAGGGCTGCACACTCCGCAGGACGCGGAGCGGCTACTGGACGTTCTGAGCCGCCATCTGCCCCGCGTCTGACTCAGCCGGTCACGAAGCCCGTCACGCCGCCCGCGCCGGCCACCGGAAAGCCCTCCGTACGGAGGACCCGCCGCTGCGCGTCCACCGCGAACACCTCGCAACCCGCCCGCGACGCGGCCCACTCGACACCCTCCGCGCCCATCGCGAACGCCGCCGTCGCCACCGTGTCCGCGACGGTCAGGGAGGACGCCACGACGCTCAGCGAGAGCAGTCCCGTCGCCGGACGCCCCGTGCGGCCGTCGATGATGTGGTCGCCGCGCTCGTAGCGCGCGGACGTCGCGATCGCCCCGTCCGTCAACTCGGCCACCGTGCACAGCTTGTCGGCCTGCTCGGGGTGCCGTACCCCCACCCGCCACGGCCCGCCGGACGCGACCACGTCACCGCCGGCGTTGAGCACGAACCGCCGCGCACCGGCCGCCCGCAGCAACTCGGCCGCCCGCTGCACGGACCAGCCCTTCACCACCGCGCACGGATCGAGCCCGCGCCCCGGAAGCCGTACGTCGAAGGCGCCGCCGGTGGCGACCCGGTACTCCTCGCACAGCCCCAGCACCTCGCCGAGATCGGCGCTGACGTCGCGGAGCGCGATCTCACCCCGGTCGAGCCGGCGCACCTCGCTGTCCGCCTTGAACGGGCTGAACCGGGCGTCGGCCTCGCGCAGCCACGCGAACACGGCGTCGGCGGACTCCGGCCCCACGTGCGCGTCGTCGACCCGCAGCGAGACCGGGAAGCCCATCACATGCTCGACGCGGTGCACGTCACGCACCCTTCGCGTCGATGGCGGCCTGGAGCGACTCCTTGTAGCCGTCGCTGGTGATCGTGGCGCCGGAGACGGTGTCGATGTCGCTGCTCTGGGCCTTGAGGGTCTCGGCGACGAGCTGCGGGACCGCGGCCGTGGTCTGCGGGTGGTTCGGCTGCTGGAGCATCTTCACGGCCGTGATCCGGTCGCCGTCGAAGGTCACCTGGACCTGCACCGGGCCCTTGTCGGTAGTCACCGTCGAGCCCTTGACCACCGTGTCGGCGGACGAGCCGGCCTCCGACGAGCCGGCCTCCGACGAGCCGGCCTCCTGCGACGGGGTCGAGGCCGGGGAGGCGGTCTGGGTGGTGGCCGTGCCGAGGGACGGCTCGTAGCGCCAGACCGGGATCAGGCCCACCACGCTCAGGACCAGGACAGGTACTGCTCGCTTCATGATCTCTTCCCGTCCTCTCAGCCGGCCAGGCTGAAGCGCTCGAAGTGGACCTGCTCCTTGGGCACGCCCACCTCGCGCAGGCTGCCGATCACCGCGTTCATCATCGGCGGCGGCCCGCACAGGAAGACGTCCCGGTCGGTGATGTCCGGGACCAGCCGCGTCAGCTCGGCCGGCGCCAGCTTGTCCGGCGTGGCCGGACCGGTCACCAGATGCAGCTCGGCGCCCTTGGCGCGGGCGAGTTCGACCAGTTCGCCGTACAGGACCGCGTCCTGGTCCGAGGCGACCCGGTAGATCACCACCGCGTGGCCGTGCAGCTCCTCCAGCAGCGCCCGGATCGGGGTGACGCCGACGCCGCCCGCGATGAGCACGGTCTCCGGCCTGGTGCGGTGCAGCGCGGTGAAGGCGCCGTAGGGGCCTTCCGCGAAGACGCGGGTGCCGACCTTGAGCTGACGCAGGGCCGCGGAGCCGTCGCCGGCCGCCTTGGCGGTGAGACGCAGCCGGTCGCCGTCCGGTGCGGCCGACAGGGAGAACGGGTTCGCCTGCCACCAGCGGTCCTTCGTCAGGAACCGCCACAGGAAGAACTGCCCGGCCCGCGCGGGCAGCCGGTCCAGGTCACGGCCGGTGATGTAGATCGAGACGACGTTGTGGGACTCGGGGACGACGGCCTCGACCCGGAACCGGTGACGCCGGTTCCGCCACAGCGGCAGGACCAGGCGGCCGGTGAACACCGAGGCGAGGGCGACGCCCCACACTCCGTACCAGTACGCCGTGGCGGCGGGCGACGACGTGAAGGACGTACCGACGGCGACCTGGTGCGTGAACGCCAGGACCACCGCGACATAGGTGTAGAGGTGGATGAAGTGCCAGGTCTCGTACGCCAGCCGGCGCCGGGCGAACCGGGCCGACACCGCGCCGACCACGATGATGATCCCCAGCGCGACGACGGCACGCAGCACGCCCTCGACGGTCTCCGCGAGGTCGGTCAGCTGGTTCACCGGGTCCAGCGAGGACGACTCGGCGTAGCCGAAGGTGATGAACACGGCGTGCGCGAGGAGGGCCCACAGGACGCCGAAGCCCGTCCAGCGGTGCCAGGACGTCAGCCGGTCCATGCCGATACGGCGGTCCAGCCACGGCAGGCGGGCCACCAGCAGCAGCTGGAAGGCCATGAGCAGCGCACCGCACAGGCCGGTGAGACGGCCGGTCACGATGAGCGCGTTGGAGGCGAAACCGGCGGCGAAGAAGAAGTAGAGCACCACGGCCACGTTCGCGGCCAGCACGGCGTACAGACCCGTGCGGGCGACGACCCCGGGGCGTATCGCCGTGGGGGGCGCGGGGGGCGATTGGACGGTCGTCACGTGCGACAGCTCCTTGATCTCATCTGTGGATACCGAGCTTGTCCGGCCGGAGCTGTCGAAAAGCTGTCGTACCTCTGTCAGCTGATTATCGATGTGGTCGCGGTCCGCCACCCGGCCCCGAGCACCGGTGCCGGGTACCGCACTATGAACGGGTGGAGAAAGTACGTCTTCTGGTCGTGGACGACGACCCGCCCATCGCCGACCTCGTCGCGACGGTCGCCCGCTACGAGGGCTGGGAGGCGGCCACCGCGAACTCCGGCGAGGAGGCGCTGCGGCTGGCCGCCGAGTTCCACCCGGACATCGTGGTGCTGGATCTGATGCTGCCCGATGTCGACGGCTTCGGCGTCCTGGACCGGCTGCGGGCCGCCGGGACGATGGTGCCCGTGGTGTTCCTCACTGCCCGCGACGGGGTCGCCGACCGGGTGGCCGGACTGACCCGCGGCGGGGACGACTACCTGGTCAAACCGTTCGCGGTGGAGGAGCTGATGGCCCGGCTGCGCACCGTGCTGCGGCGCAGCACGGGTCCCGGCTTCCAGCGTTCCGTCCTTCGGGTGGCCGACCTGACGATGGACGAGGACACCCGCGAGGTCCGCCGCGGCGAGAAGCTGCTCACGCTCACGCCGACGGAGTACGAGGTGCTGCGCTATCTGATGCGCAAGTCGCCGACCGTGCTCACCAAGGCGCAGATCCTCGACCATGTCTGGGAGTACGGCTTCGGCGGCCGCTCGAACGTCGTCGAGCTGGTCGTCAGCAGGCTGCGCCGCAAGCTCGACGACAGCGGCGCCCCGCTGATCCACACCGTGCGCGGCTTCGGGTACGTGATCCGGCAGGCGGCCGAGTGAGCGGGCGGCTGCGGCGGGCGTATCGCGGGATGCGGCTCGGGACCCGGCTGGCGCTGGGGCTCGGCGTGCTGTCGATGGTGGTGTTCGCCGTCGTCGGCACGGCCCTGACGACGTACATGCGCGACTACCTCTCGGCGCAGCTCGACACCCAGCTCGCGCAGGGCCAGGTCGCCCAGTCCAAGTCCATCGCGGACTACGGCACGCTCTCCGGCAAGAAGTACTACAGCTGGTACTACGCCGTGTACGACGTCTCGGACGGCGAGCCCGTGCTGCGCCGGCCGGAGGACCCGGCGGACGTTCCGGCCGACGTCGACGACTTCACCTCCCTGGCCCGCGCGCAGACCGCCGCGAGCACCGAGGTCCTGCGCACCGAGCACCTGAGGGGCAAGGGCGAGTACCGGCTGCGCGCCTGCGAGGTCGAGCCGGGTGTGGTGCTGGTCAGCGCGGCACCGATGGAGGACATCGAGGACACCGTCGGTCAGCTGATCACCATCCAGGCCGTCACCTTCGGCCTCGCGCTGCTCGCGCTCGTGGTGCTCGGACGGGGGATGCTGCGCCGGGGACTGAAGCCGCTGAGCGACATGGCGCACACCGCCCGCGGCATCACCTCGCACGACCTGACCGACTCGGGGCGGCTGCCGGTGCGGCACGACGGGCGCGGCGGCGGGCCCGAGGTGGAGGAGCTGCGCACCGCGTTCAACACCATGCTGGAGCACATCGACGACTCGCTCGCGGTCCGAGCGGAGGCCGAGCAGCGACTGCGCCGCTTCGTCGCGGACGCCTCGCACGAACTGCGCACCCCGCTGATGTCGGTGCGCGGCTACGCCGACCTGTTCCAGTACGCGGCCGCCAACGCCCCCGAGGAACGCGACCGGCACCTTGCCCGGCTGCGCGCGGAGGCCGCCCGGATGGGCTTCCTCCTCGACGACCTGCTGCTGCTCGCCCGTCTCGACGCCGCGGAGGTCGAGACGCCGCTGCGGCTTCAGGAGGCCGATCTGGTGGACCTGGTCGAGCAGGCGGCGGACGCCTTCCGCGTCACCCACGCCGACCACCCGCTGACCGTGGCCCCCGGTCCCGGCAGCCTCTTGCTGCGCCTGGACCCCCAGCGCATCCGCCAGGTCCTGGACAACCTGCTCACCAACGCGGCGATGCACACCCCGGCCGGCACCGAGGTGTCCGTGGCGGTGTCGCTGATCGGCGACGCCGCGCAGGTCCGGATCGCCGACGCCGGCCCCGGCATCCCGCCCGCCGACCGGCAGCGGGTCTTCGACCGCTTCTACCGCGTCGACAAGGCCCGCAGCCGCGACCGCGGCGGCAGCGGCCTGGGCCTCGCGGTCGCCCAGTCACTGGTACGGGCACACGGCGGCCGCGTCGACCTGACGAGCGAGCCGGGGGCGACGGTGTTCACGGTGACCGTCCCGCTGACCGTCGCAGCCCTTACGAAGTCATGACGTGACCGGCGCGCGTGGACCGTCGCCACCGCTCCCGGCCCTAGCGTGACGGCATGCGCGTACTTGTCACCGGCGGTGCCGGGTTCATCGGGTCCCATGTCGTCGAGGCGCTCGCGGCCCGCGGGCACGAGCCCGTCGGGTACGACGTCCGCAGCGACCCCGCGTCGGACGTACGGGACACCGACGCCGTCCGCCGCGCCCTGACCGGCGTCGACGCCGTCTGCCACCAGGCCGCGATGGTCGGCCTCGGCACCGGATTCGCCGACGCCGTGGAGTACGTCTCCCGCAACGACCTCGGCACCGCCGCCCTGCTCACCGCCATGGCCGACACGGGCGTACGGCGGCTGGTGCTGGCCGGTTCGATGGTCGTGTACGGGGAGGGCCGCTACGAGTGCGGGCGGCACGGTGTCGTACGGCCCGGACCGCGTGCCGTCGCCGATCTGGATGCGGGCCGCTTCGAGCCGCCGTGCCCGGTGTGCGGAGCCCAACTCTCGCCCGGGCTGGTCGGCGAGGACGCACCGGCCGACCCCCGCAACGTGTACGCGACGACCAAGCTCGCCCAGGAGCACCTGGCGGCGGCGTGGGCGCGCGCGACGGGCGGCACGGCGGTGTCGCTGCGCTACCACAACGTCTACGGCCCCGGGATGCCCCGCGACACCCCCTACGCCGGGGTCGCCTCCTTCTTCCGCTCGGCACTCGCCCGCGGCGAGGCACCACGCGTCTTCGAGGACGGCCGCCAGCGGCGGGACTTCGTCCACGTACGGGACGTCGCCGCCGCCAACGTGTCGGCGCTGGAGGCGAGCGGGGCGGACGGTGCCCTCACGGTGTACAACACCGGCAGCGGCGACCCGCACACCGTCGGCGAGATGGCCCGCGCGCTCGCGGCGGCCCACGGCGGCCCCGAACCGGTCGTGACGGGGGAGTACCGGCTCGGCGACGTACGGCACATCACCGCGGACTCGGCGCGGCTGCGGGCCGAGTCGGGGTGGAAGGCGGAGGTGGGCTTCGAGGAGGGAATGCGGGAGTTCGCCGAAGCGGGGATGCGCACGGCGTAGCCTGCGGACCGGTGGTGCTGCCCGCGTTCACGAAGCGGCGGCGGGCAGCACCACCTCGAAACGGCAGCCGCCGGGGACGTTCCGTACGGTGGTCCGCCCCTGGTGGGCCTCCACGATGCCCCGCACGATGGCGAGGCCGAGCCCGGCCCCCGCCGGGGGCGTACGGGCGTGCGTGCCGCGCCAGCCGGTGTCGAAGACGCGCGGCAGGTCCTCCTCGGGGATGCCGCCGCAGCCGTCGGTCACGGACAGCACGACACCATCCGGGGAGCGTACGGCCGCGACGGCGACCGTGCCGTCGGCCGGGGTGCGCCGGATGGCGTTGACCAGCAGATTGCCCAGGACGCGGCTCATCTCCCTGCCGTCCACCTCCACCGGCACGCCCTCGACCCCTTCGCCGACCAGCCGGACGCCGTGCTCGCGGGCCAGCGCGTCCGCTCCCGAGAGGGCGTCGCCCACCAGGTCGTACAGGGACATCCGGGCGAGCGAGAGGGTCAGGGTCCCGGCGTGTATCCGGGAGAGCTCGAAGAGGTCGCCGACCATGCCGTTGAGGCGCTCGACCTCCATCCGGATCTGCTTGAGGTAGCGGTCGGGGTCCGCGGCCACCCCGTCCTCCAACGCCTCCGCCATCGCCCGCAGGCCGGCCAGCGGGGTGCGCAGATCGTGGGAGATCCAGGCGACGAGCTCGCGCCGGGAGGTCTCGAGGGCCCGTTCGCGCTCGCGGGACTCGGCCAGTCTCGCGCTGGTCGCCTCCAACTCCCGGCTCACCGCGGCCAGTTCGGCGGTGGCGGGGCCGTCGGGGGAGGTGAAGTCGCCGCCGTCGCCGAAGGAGCGGGCGGCGAGCGCCAGGGCGTGGCTGCGGGCGGCGACCCAGCGGCCGAGCAGCAGGGCGGTGGCCAGGGAGACCACGGCGGCCATGGCGACGACGGTCGTGACGACGCTCAGGTCGTGCCCGGACAGGAACATCGCCTGGGCCACCGCGAGGGTGCCCGCGAGCATCGCGGTGACGCCGACGCCCGCGACCACGGTCAGATGCGCGATCAGCGAGCGGCGCCGGATCAGCAGCAGCACGCACGCGCCGAGCACGCCGGCCGCGGCGGCGCCGAGGAAGGCGAAGAGGGCGATCAGGAGGGTGTCGCGCACGGTCAGGCCTCCGGGGCTTGCGGGCCGGGGGCGTGGGTGGTGCCGGGCACTTCGCCGGCACGGTCCCCGTCGCTCGCGTCGAAGCGGTAGCCCACGCCCCACACGGTCTGGACGAGCCGCGGCCGGGCCGGGTCGTCCTCGACCTTGCCGCGCAGCCGTCGTACATGGACCGTGACGGTCGACAGGTCGCCGAAGTCCCAGCCCCACACCTCACGCATCAGGTCCTCCCGGCTGTAGACCCGCCCGGGGTGCCGCAGGA
The DNA here is from genome assembly GCF_057710365.1 of Streptomyces sp. bgisy027. Classification (NCBI taxonomy): domain Bacteria; kingdom Bacillati; phylum Actinomycetota; class Actinomycetes; order Kitasatosporales; family Streptomycetaceae; genus Streptomyces; species Streptomyces sp. bgisy027. The sequence continues at coordinate 174,099 of NZ_JBYIVZ010000008.1, read as the reverse complement.
AGAACGCGAGGAGGTCGAACTCGCGGGTGGTGAGGGCGAGTTCGGTGCCGTCCTTGGTGGCGCGGCGGGCCGCCGGGTCGACCGAGAGCCCGGCCGCGCGCAGCGTGCCCGACGCCTGGACGGGGCCGGTGCGGCGCAGCACCGACTGGACGCGCAGCACGAGTTCGCGGGGGCTGAAGGGCTTGGTGACGTAGTCGTCGGCGCCGACCTCCAGGCCGAGGATGCGGTCGTCCTCGTCGCCGCGCGCGGTGAGCATGATGACCGGCACGGGGCCGCGGCCACGAATGCGGCGGCACACTTCCAGGCCGTCCATGCCGGGCAGCATCAGGTCCAGGACGACGAGGTCGGGCCAGTGCGCGGCGGCCCGGGCGAGGGCGTCGGGCCCGTCGCCGGCGCGGTCCACGACATAGCCGGCGCGATCGAGGTACCCGGTGACGATCTCGGCGACGGTGGGGTCGTCGTCGACGACCAGGACGCGGGCTCCGGCCCCGCCCCCTTCCGCTGCCCCTGCCTGCGAGTACGGCTGTTGCTGCTCCATGCCGCCAAGCCTCGCACTCCGCGCGCGCGAGTGCGGCCGACGGGGCCCGACGTCCTTGTTTCGTAAGGACCAGTAGCCCGAAATGGCCGTTTCGTACTCGTAGAGTGAAAGCCGTGACGACCGCATCCGCAGGACCGAACCCACCCCGCACCCCGTCCGTGGACGTCGTGCTCCCCTGTCTCGACGAGGCCGAGGCGCTGCCCTGGGTCCTGGAGCGCATCCCGCCCGGATGGCGGGCGCTGGTCGTGGACAACGGCTCCACGGACGGCTCGGCCGAGGTCGCGAGGGCGCTCGGGGCGAGGGTCGTCCGGGAGGAGCGGCGCGGGTTCGGTGCCGCCTGCCACGCGGGGCTGACCGTCGCCACGGCCGACATCGTCTGCTTCTGCGACTGCGACGCCACGCTCGACCCGGGCGACCTGGTGCCCTTCGTACGGCGGATCGCGGCGGGCGAGTCCGATCTGGTCCTCGGCCGGCGCCGCCCGGCGGCCCGCGGTGCCTGGCCGTTGCGGGCCCGGGCCGGCAACCTCGCCGTCACCCGCCTCCTCCACCGCCGCACCGGCCTGCGCCTGCACGACCTGGGCCCACTGCGCGCCGCCCGCCGCGAGCACCTGCTCGCCCTCGGCCTGACGGACCGGCGCAGCGGCTACCCGCTCCAGATGGTCGTCCGCGCCGCCGACGCGGGCTGGCGGATCGCGGAGTACGACGTCCCGTACCGCCCGCGCACCGGCGCCTCGAAGGTGACCGGCACCTGGCGGGGGACGTGGCAGGCGGTGCGGGACATGAGCCGGGTACTGGCGGACGGCGAGAGGGCGGGGGAGTCGCTCACGCGGGCGCCGGCGCCCGTGTCCGCCGGCCGTCCTGGCCTCGGCGGCGGGGCCGACACCGCGCCTGCGCCCACCCACCGTCCCGGCCTCGACGCCCCCGCACGGAAGGGAACCCGCCCGTGACCACGCTCCTCGTCATCGCCAAGGAGCCCCGGCCGGGCCGGGTGAAGACCAGGCTGACGCCGCCCTTCACCCCCGAGGAGGCAGCCGCGCTCGCCGAGGCGTCCCTCGCGGACACGCTGGACGCCGTCGCGCGCACGCCCGCGCGACGCCGGGTGCTGGTGCTGGAAGGAACACCGGGCCCCTGGCTGCCGGACGGCTTCGAGGTCGTACCGCAGTGCCCGGGCGGCCTCGACGAACGGCTGGCCGCCGCCTTCGCGGGCTGCGAGGGACCGGCGCTGCTCATCGGCATGGACACCCCGCAGGTGACGCCGGACCTGCTGACGGTGGACTGGTCCGACTGCGACGCCTGCTTCGGCCCCGCCGACGACGGCGGATTCTGGGCACTCGGGCTCGCCGAACCGGACCCGTCCCGCCTGCGCGGCGTCCCGATGTCGACAGCGCACACGGGCGCCGCCCAGCGGGCCCGCCTCGGGGACCTGCGGGTGCGGGACCTGCCGCGGCTGCGGGACGTCGACACGGCGTACGACGCCGAACTGGTCGCCAGGACGGCCCCGACCGGCCGCTTCGCCACCGCACTCGCCCGCCTCGCCCCGGTCGTGCGCCGATGACGGGCCTGCGCCGCCTGACGGCGACATGGATAGCCCGCCAGCCGACCACCCGACCCCCGGGCCCTGCGGCTACCGGCTCGGGCACCGTCTCGGAGCGGTCGGTCCCGGGTTCGGCGGCTACCGGCTCGGGCACCGTCTCGGAGCGGTTGGTTCCGGGTTCGGCGGCTGTCGGCTCGGGGGCGGTGTCGGAGCGGTTGGTTCCGGGTTCGGCGGCTGTCGGTTCGGGGACCGTGTCGGAGCGGTCGGTTCCGGGTTCGGCGGCTGTCGGTTCGGGGACCGTGTCGGAACGGACGGTCCCGGGTTCGGCCGCCGTCAGTTCGGGCACCGTCTCCGAACGGGCGGTCCCGGGTTCGGCCCCCGCCGGCTCGGGCACCGTTACCGGATCCGCGGTCTCCGGTCCGCCGCCCACCAGCGTGGGCACCGTCACCGACGCCGGGCCGCGACCGCATCGAGTCGAGCCGGACATGACCACGACCGACAGGACCGACACCATCGCCCCGGACGTCCGCCTCCCCAGACCGCACCCTGCCCCACCCTCGCCCGCCGACGGCGCCTGGTCCGCCGACCCCTACTCCCTTGCCCTCGGCAGCGGGCGCGGCCCCCTCTTCCTGCGCCGCACCGACGGCTGGCTGCTGCCGTTGGACGTGGAGCGCTGGTGCGCGGAGGCCGACGCGGCGGATCTGGAGGTGCTGCGGCGCTGTGAGGGCGCGGTGCTCGACGTCGGATGCGGACCGGGGCGGCTGGTCGCGGCGCTGAGCCGGCAGGGTCGGCGCGTGCTCGGCATCGACGTCAGCGAGGCCGCCGTGGCGCGCACGCTGCGGCTCGGCGCACCGGCGTTGCGGCGCTCCGTCTTCGAACCCCTGCCCGGCGAGGGCCGCTGGGGCACCGCCCTGCTCATCGACGGCAACATCGGCATCGGCGGCGATCCGGCGGCCCTGCTCGCCCGGACCGGCCGACTCCTCGCCCCCGGCGGCCTGTTGATCGCCGAGACCGTGCCGGACCTCGACCTCGACGAACGCGTCCAGGTGCATGTCACCGACGCCCGCGGAGCGACCGGCACCGCCTTCCCCTGGGCCCGCCTCGGCACGCCCGCCCTGCTGCGATACGCGGAGCGCGCCGGTTGGCACACCGTCGCCCGGTGGACGGCGGGGGGCCGTTCCTTCGCCGCCCTGCGCAGCGACCGGCGGACCTCGGCGTCGTCGAGCCGGTGATCGCCGCGAGAGGCCGCCTCAGGTCAGGCCCCTTGACTCGTCAGTGACACTCGTACGTCGGAACCGCTGGACGGCGTATGCCGGCGGCTCCGTGTGCGCGCGCTGGTCACCGTCCGGCGCGCCCACCTGCGCGGCATCCGACGGGGCCGGTGCGGCCGTTCGAATTTCTGCAACACGAGCGGTCTAGACTCGACCAGCGACGGCCTGCGTGAATGGCCGGAACGGAACGGTCAGTCTCCGCCAATTCCGAAGGACATTCGGCGTTTTGATACGGATAGATTCAGTCACCAAGCGCTACCCGGACGGCACGGTGGCGGTCGACCGGCTCTCGCTGGAGATACCCGACCGCTCGATCACCGTTCTCGTCGGGCCCTCGGGCTGCGGCAAGACGACCACCCTGAGGATGATCAACCGGATGGTCGAGCCCAGCGAGGGCACCATCCTCATCGACGGCGTGGACAGCCGCCAGCAGCCGGTCAACACCCTGCGCCGGTCCATGGGTTACGTCATCCAGAACGCCGGACTCTTCCAGCACCGCACGATCCTCGACAACATCGCCACCGTGCCCCGCATGCTCGGCTGGGGCAAGGAGAGGGCCCGCTCCCGGGCCCGCGAGCTGATGGAGCGGGTGGGCCTCGACGGCGCCCTCGCCAAGCGGTACCCGTACCAGCTCTCCGGCGGCCAGCAGCAGCGCGTCGGCGTGGCACGGGCCCTCGCGGCCGATCCGCCGGTGCTGCTCATGGACGAGCCGTTCTCGGCCGTGGACCCCGTGGTGCGCAAGGGACTCCAGGACGAACTGCTGCGCATCCAGGAGGAGCTCGGCAAGACCATCGTCTTCGTCACCCACGACATCGACGAGGCCGTCAAGCTCGGCACGATGGTCGCCGTGCTGCGCACCGGCGGCAGACTCGCCCAGTTCGCCCCGCCCGCCGAACTGCTCTCCCACCCCGCCGACGCGTTCGTCGAGGACTTCCTCGGCGCCGACCGCGGCATCCGGCGGCTGTCCTTCTTCCCCGCCGCCGGCCTCGACCTGCTGACCGGGCCCGTCGTGGCCGTCGACGCCACCGCCGAGCGGATCGCCGCGCACGACACGACCGAGGCGCCCTACCTCCTGGTCACGGACACCGACGGCAAGCCGCTCGGCTGGAGCGAGCCGGGGGACCTGACCGCGGGGTCCGTCAAGGCGGAGCGACTCCTGCCCTACGGGCGGCCGTTCGTCCCCGGCACGGACTCGCTGCGCGCCGCACTGGACTGCGCCGTGCTCTCGCCCACCGGCTGGGCCGTCGCCGTGGACGCCGACGGCCGGGCCACCGGGGTCGTCTCCCAGCAGACCATCGCCGAGGCCATCCGGGGCGCCCATGCCGAGGGCGGGGCACGTGACGCCGCCGGCGGCGACTCCGACGGGCGGGGCGAAGGCCGTACGGACGTGAAGGTCGCCGGATGAACTGGGACCGCTTCTTCGACATCCCCAGCGACCTCCAGCACAGCTGGCTCGGACTGGTCGGACTCCATCTGCGCGAGGCCCTGCTGCCGGTGCTGGCCGGACTGCTGATCTCCCTGCCGCTGGCCCAGCTGTGCGTGCGGCTGCGCTGGCTGTACCCGCCGGTGCTGTGGGTGACGACCGTGCTGTACGCCATCCCCTCGCTGGCCTTCTTCGTCCTGCTCATCGACTACACCGGCCAGACCGAGCTGACGGTGATGATCCCGCTCACCGTCTACAGCCTCGTCGTCCTGGTCCCGGCGATCGTCGACGGCGTGCGCTCGGTGCCCCAGGAGACCCTCGCCGCCGCCACGGCCATGGGCTTCGGCCCCGTACGCCGGTATGTGCAGGTGCAGTTGCCGATCGCGGTGCCGGCGATCATCGCCGGGCTGCGCGTGGCGACCGTGTCCAGCATCAGCCTCGTCAGCGTCGGCGCCCTCATCGGCAACCAGGGCGCGCTCGGCAACATGATCAACGACGCGAACATCTACAACCGGCCCGAACTCGCGCTGAACGCCGTGCTCAGCATGGCCGTCCTGGCGATCCTCGCCGACGCCCTGCTGGTCGCCGTACGCGTACTGCTGACGCCGTGGATGCCGCGCCGCTCGCGCCCGACACCGAAGGCCGACCGGCCCGAACCGGCGGCCGAAGTCCTGGAGGACGCAGCCCGGTGAACCTCTTCCACTTCATCAGCGACTTCTTCAACGACAGCGCCCACTGGCAGGGCTACGACGGCATCCCCACCCGCGTGGCGGAGCACATCCAGTACACCCTCCAGGCGCTCGGCATCGCCGCCCTGATCGCGCTGCCGGTCGGCCTGGTCACCGGCCACTACGGACGCGGCGGCAACGCCCTCGCCTTCATCGCCGTCGCCGGGCGGGCCCTGCCCACCTTCGGCCTGCTGGTGCTGATGACGCTGCTGGTGGGCTTCGGCATGGTCAATGTGATGACCCCGCTGGTCATCCTCGCCGTCCCGCCGATCCTCGTCACCACCTACGAGGCGATGCGCTCCGTCGACCCGTCGCCGGTGGACGCCGCCCGGGGCATGGGCATGGGCGAGTGGGGGGTCCTCTTCCAGGTCGAGGTCCCGGCGGCGCTCCCCCTGATCCTCAGCGGCCTGCGCTCCGCGGCCATCCAGATCGTCTCGACGGCCACCATCGCCGCGTACGTCGCCCTGGGCGGCCTCGGCCGCTACATCGTCGACGGCCTCTACCAGCGCAACTACGAGAAGGTGGTGGGCGGGGCCACCCTGGTGGCAGGGCTGGCCCTGGTGACCCTGGCCGTCTTCTGGGCGGCGGGCCGCTTCGCGGTGTCACCGGGGGTGCGCAGGCGGGCGTGAGAGACCTTCGCGGAGCAGAGGGCGGTTCGACAACTTCCTGAGGGGCGCGGGCCGTATCGACGTGCGGCTCCGCCGCGTGGGCGCGACCGGCCACGACGGTGCCGCAGCCGGACTGCGGCTCGGCGGCGGCCCTGCCGTCAGGCCTCCGTGCGGGCCAGCGCCAACTCCAGTACGACCAGCAGGGCGTCCCGTACCGAGCCGCGCTCCCGGGCGTCGAAGACGACGACCGGGACGCCCTCGGTGACGTCGAGGGCCCAGCGGATCTCCTCCATGGTGTGCTCGACCTTGCCGTCGAAGGCGTTGGCGGCCACCGCGAAGGGGATGCCCCGGTGCTCGAAGTAGTCGACGGCGGCATAGCAGTCGTCCAGGCGCCGGGTGTCGACGATGACCAGCCCGCCGACCGCGCCCTCGACGATGTCGTCCCACATGAACCCGAACCGCTCCTGGCCGGGCGTGCCGAACAGATACAGCTTCAGCGTCGGGTCGATGGTGAGGCAGCCGAAGTCCATGGCCACGGTGGTCGTGGTCTTCAGCGGGGTGTGCGTGAGGTCGTCGACGCCCGCCGCGACCTCCGTGATGGCGGCCTCGGTGGTCAGCGGCTCGATCTCGGAGATCGCGCCCACGGCGGTGGTCTTGCCCACGCCGAAGCCGCCCGAGATCACCATCTTGACCGGCAACGGCGGTCGTACGGTCGCCGGTTCAGTCGCTGTCACTCAGAACCCCTCGTGCGTCGGGGATGGCGCGCAGGCCGTCGATGACCCTGCGCAGGACGGATGCGTCGTGGACGACGCCGGAGTCGGGCACGTGCACCGTCAGCTGCCCCGCCGCGCGCAGGTCCTCGGCGAGGACGCGCACCACGTTCAGGTGCAGCCGCAGCCGGGCCGCGATCTCCGCGAGGGACTGCGGCATCCGGCACACGGCGACGATGTCGTGCTGTTCGAAGGAGAGCCGGTCGAGCGCGTCGAGCCCCTCGGCGGTGGCCACCACCTGGGTCTCGACGGGCAGCGACGGGCCGTCGCCGCCGTCCGCCACCCGGCCGGCGGTGAGCAGGAACGGCCGCACGGCGGAGGCGAAGCCGGCCGGGTCCGGACCGCTGGGTCGCGGTGGTGGGGTGCCGTCCGCCATGGCTTGTCCGTTCCCGGGTCAGCGACCCGACGCGGCGCCGACGCTGTTCTTCAGCTCCAGCACGAGCTGCGGGCTGAGAGCGGCACCGGCGCGGTTGGCGAACACGGTCATCTCGTAGGCGATGTTGCCGAGCTTGGCCTCCTTGTCGGCGACCACGCCGAGCACGGCACCGCTGCCGATCGCGGAGACCAGGACGTGGCCGCCCTCCAGGTCGATGATGACCTTGTTCAGGCCGCCGAGACCGTAGTTGCCGGAGGCTCCGGCGGCCAGGCTCGTGATGCCCGAGACGATCGCGGCGAGCCGCTCGGAGTCGGCCTGCTCACGCAGCTCGGACACGGCGATGAGCAGCCCGTCGGACGAGACGGCGATGGCGTCCACGACGCCGGCCGTCTCCTTCGCGAAGCGGTTCAGCAGCCAGGTGAAGTCGGCTGCGGCGGCCTTCAGTTCGGCCGGCGTGGCGCCTTCCGCCGGGGTGCCACCTGTCGACGTGCTCACTGCTGCGCTCCTTCCGGGAGGTCGTTCTGTTCGTGCGTGCGGGGGGTTGTGTGTGGGGCGGTCTGATCCTCATGGCCGCCGTCGCCGGTGTCGTTGCTGTCGCGGTTCGCCCGTTCGACGGCCGCCTCGAACTCCTCCAGCGCGGCCCGCACCTCGTTGGCGTCCACGGCCGGCGCGGCCTGCCGCGGCACCGGGCGCCGCTCGGCGGTGTCGACGCCCGACGTGCGCAGGGTCGCACCGCGGACCCGCCGCCGCAGCGGCCGGGCCCCGGCGATCGCCGGCGCCCCGTTCGGAGCGGCCTCCGGCGCGGACTCGCGCGGGGCCACCCGGCGGGGGAGGGGCCGCGGACCGTCGGAGTCGCCGTCGTCGTCCTGTACGGCGTCCACCTCGGCGGCGGGCGAGGGCACCGGTCCGGTGGGCGTCAGGGCAGGAGCGGCAGGAGCGGCCGGAGGCACAGGAGCGGCAGAGCCGTCGTCCGCCGCCTCCGGGGCCTTCGCGGCCGCGGCGACCGCCGTCAGCGCCGCCGTGGCCGTCGCCCCCGTCGTGCTGCCCGTCACCAGCAGCGAGGACGGCACCGTCACCTCGGCCGTGACGCCGCCGCCCGGGGTGCGCGACAGGGCGACCGTGATCTCCCAGCGGCGGGCCAGCGTACCGACCACGAACAGACCTAGGACCTTCGTCGGTACGACGTCCAGCCGCTCGCGGCGGATCAGGCGCGCGTTCTCCTCGTCGAGCCGCTCGGGGCTCATGCCCAGGCCGTGGTCGGCGACCACGACGACCGCGTCGTCGCCGGAGACGGACACCGACACCTCGACCGGGCTGCCCTCCGGCGAGAACGACGCCGCGTTCTCCAGGAGTTCGGCCATCATCAGCGTCAGGTCGCCGATGACCTCCGGCTGAACCCTGACCTCGGTCCGCGCACGCATCTCCACGCGCCGGTAACCCTCGATCTGGCCGAGTGAGGCACGTACGACGTTGGTGAGCGAGGTGGGCCCGGCGTCCAGGACGGCCTCGTGGATGCCGGCGAGCAGCATCAGGCTGTCGGCGTTGCGGCGCAGCCGGACCGCGATGTGGTCGATGGAGTACAGCCGCTCCAGCAGCGCGGGGTCCGTCTCGCCCCGCTCCACCGCGTCGATCAGGGCGAGCTGCCGTGTCGTGAGGTTGCTGACCCGGCGGCCCACGTTGCCGAACATCTCGGCGACGTTGCGCCGGCTGAGCACCTGCCGCTCCAGCAGCGCGGCGGCGGTGGTCTGCACCTGGTTGAACGCCTCGGCGAGTTCGCCGATCTCGTCGCGGGCCGTCACCGGCATCTCGCGCAGCCGCGGCGGACCGTCGTCCTCGGCGTCGTCGTCGGCCACCCGGGCCAGCTCGCGCTCGGCGACGTCGGCGACCTGCCGCGCGGCGCCGGTGAGGGCCTGCACGGGGCGGACCACCGAGCGGCGCACCAGCATCGCGAGGACCAGCCAGACGGCGAAGCCGAGCAGGGCGGACCCGAGCAGCAGCACCGCGCGCCAGGCGGCCGAGTCGGAGGCCCTGTCCGCCTGGTCGGCGAGCTGGTGGATGAGCGAGGTGGTGATCGCCAGCCGGGTCTTCGCCTGGTCGCGGTAGGCGCCGTAGGAGTCCAGCGCGGTCGCGAGCGAGCTGCGGATCTCGGCCGGCGAATCGCCCTGCAAGGAGCCCGGGTCGATCTGGAGGTCGGTGTACTGGCGGCTGATGACGCTCTGTGCCGCGGTGTACTTGATGCCGTCTAGCTGCGCGGCCTGCGCCTCGGTCGCGAATCTGGCGAAACGTTCGGCCTGATGTGTGTACTCGTCGTAGGAGCCGATGGCGCCGATGAACTCGATGAGCGCGTTGGAGTCACCGGTCGACGCGGAGAAGACGCCGGTCTCGAAGGCGCTGTGGGCCGCGCCCGCGCGCAGCAGCGAGTCGAGGAGGTTGCCGGTGAACGTGGTGGCGAGGTCGGGATTGCGGTCCAGGGCCAGACCGTCGATGAGTCCCTTGGCGGCGTGCGTGTAGGCGGGGTCGATGTTGCTGGCGGGCAGATAGCTCTGCTCGACGGTGTCCCGCAGGCTGCTCAGGCCGGTGACGCTCTTGAGGGCCTGCGCCTCGGTGCCGGGCAGCCGGTCCCCGAAGGTGTCGCGCACCCGCTGGACCTGGGAGTCCACCATGGTCTGCGCGGTACGGTAGGCGGCGGACGAGGGCTCGTCGCCCTCGGAGGCCTCGTGCCGTACGGACAGCAGGATGGCCTGCTGGTGCTCGGCGGCCAGCCGGTCCACGAGCGTGGCGACCTCGGCGCTCTCCCGCACCAGCCGGGCGGCGTCCGACGCGTCGCGCGACTGCATGGTCTGCTCGGCGATGAGGTAGGCGAGCAGCACGGCGACCACGGCCAGCGGCACCCGGACGAGCAGATTCAGCTTGCGTCTGAAGGGCCAGCGGTCGGCGAAGTCGCGTATACGACGCGGGCGCAGTGCGCCCTCCTCGTTCGTGGACACCGAGTTGCCTCCTTCGTGGGCGTCGCACGGCGCGCGAGGTCTCACGTGACCGCTGTTGTTCGAAGTGAACCGGCTTTGTCCGGGGGACAGTACCGCCCTTTGAACGCCGTGACCGGAACTGTACGTCAAGAATCCGTTACAGCCCCCTGCACCCCAACCGTCCCGCCTTCACAGCACGGCACAACTGCCCGTTACCTTCCATTTTTTGAGGCCAATCGGTGACCTGACCGGTCTTGACTGACCGAGAAGCGGCTGGATTGGATCAGTGGAAGAGTTCTCCCAACCCCCTGAAACCGGAACGGGAACCGTGACTTTCACCGCTTCACGCAGCAGGTCCCTCAGGAACCATCCCGGCGCGGCCGCGGTCGCGCTCGCCGCGACGGCGGCGCTGCTGGCGGGATGTTCCTCCTCCGACGACAAGTCCGACCCTCTCGCCGGGGACGGGGCGAGCGGCGACACCGTCGTCGTCGGCTCCAACAACTTCGCCGAGTCCATCCTGCTCGCCGACATCTACGGCGAGGCCCTCAAGGCCAAGGGCATCAAGGTCACCTACAAGCCCAACATCGGCAGCCGCGAGACGACGTACGGCCTGCTCAAGAACGGTTCCATCACCGTTCTGCCCGAGTACAACGGCTCGTTGCTCGCCTACCTCGACCCGAAGGCCGAGCAGACCTCGGCCGACGCCGTGAACGAGGCGGTCAAGGGCAAGCTGGACGCCACCCTGACGCTGCTGGAGTCCTCGCCGGCCGAGGACAAGGACTCCGTCAGCATCAACGCGGAGACGGCGAAGAAGCACAAGCTCACCGCCGACTCCAGCCTCGAGGACCTCAAGGACATCGCCCCGGACCTGGTGATCGGCGGCTCGCCGGAGTTCCAGACCCGGCAGCAGGGCCTGAAGGGCCTGGAGTCCGAGTACGGGCTGAAGTTCAAGTCGTTCAAGGCGCTGGACGCGGGCGGCCCGCTGACCCAGGCGGCGCTGACGAAGAACACCGTGCAGGCCGCGGACATCTTCACGACCGACCCGACCATCACCAAGGAGGGCTTCGTCGTCCTGCAGGACCCGAAGAACCTCTTCGGCTACGCGAACGTGACCCCGCTCGTCTACAAGAGCGGACTGTCGAAGGAGGGCGTGGACGCCCTCAACGCGGTCTCGGCGAAGCTGGACACCAAGACCCTCCTGGACCTGGACTCCCAGGTCCAGCTGGAGAACAAGGACCCGCTGGACGTGGCCAAGGCCTGGCTGAAGACGGCCGGCCTCGGCTGACGTACGGCAGCTCTCGCGGGGTTGGGACGGGGCGTCCGTCACAACCCCGCCGTGCTGCTTCGGTGACCGGCCCGGAAGGTGGCGTCGCGGCGCTCGGAGGCCATGGGGACCGGCTCGGTACGCAGGGCTTGGCCGGCGTGCCTGACGCAGATCGAGGTCGCGTCAGTCGCACGGTCACGCTTGGCGGATTTCCGTAACCCGCTCCGTCACGGGCCCGAGTTCGGCACGCGCGCGTGCCGCCGCGCCGATCGCCACCGCATCGACGCCGAGCCCGGCCGGCCGCACGCCGATCGGATGGCCGCTGACGGGCGGCTCGGCGGTCAGCGCGGCGTGGATCGAGTGCTCCAGCAGCGCCCAGGAGCGGCTGACACCACCGCCGACGACCACCGTGGTGACGTCCAGCAGCCCGGCCGTGACGAGCAGCGCGCGGGCCACGGCGGCCCCCGCCTCCGCATACACGCCGACCGCGTGCACGTCGCCCGCGGCCGCCGCCTCGGCGACCTCCCTCGCGGTCAGCGGGACACCGGCGCGATCGGCGTACCGGGCGGCGATCGCCCGGCCGGAGGCCAGCGTCTCCAGGTGGCCGCGCCCGCCACACGTGCACGGCAGATCGCCGAAGCCGGGCACGTGCCCGATCTCGCCCGCCGCGCCGTGCGGGCCGCCGTACAGCCGCCCGTCGAGCCAGAGCGCCCCGCCGACGCCGGTGCCCAGGGTCAACCCGAGCACATGCGGCGCGCCCGCCACCGAACCGGCCGTCGCCTCGCCGCGCAGGAACGCGTTGACGTCGTTGTCCAGGAACGCCGGCACGCCCAGCGCCTCCTCGACCGCCGCCGTCACCGCGAACCCCGCCCAGCCCCGGAACGAGTCGCTCGCCACCAGCACCCGCCCCGCCCGCGCGTCCACCACGCCCGCCGCGCCCACCCCGACGCCGAGCAGCCGCGCGGGTGTACGGCCGAGCAGCAGCCGTACGGCGTCGAGCGCGGCGCCGACCATCGCCGCGCCGCCGTCCGCCGCCGGGGTGGGCACCCCGACGCGGTCCAGGACGCCCAGAGCCGGATCGCACAGCACCACCTGGGTCGTCGTACCGCCGATGTCGACGCCGGCCAGCACCGCACGCGTCACGCGCCGGCCCCCGTCCCGAGAGCCGCCCGGCTTTCCCGGCGCTGCCGTTGCAGCACCGGATCCGGCACGGGTACGGCCGCGATGAGCCGGCGCGTGTACTCCGTCTCCGGGTGCAGCAGGGTCGCCATGGTCGGCCCCTGTTCCTCGACCCGGCCGTTCCGCAGGACGACGACCCGTCGCGCGAACTCCTGGACGACGGCGAGGTCGTGGGAGACGAGCAGACAGGCGAACCCCAGCTCGCGCTGCAACTCGGCGATGGCCTCCAGCACGGTTCGCTGCACACTCACGTCCAGCGCGCTCGTCGGCTCGTCCGCGACCAGCAGCCGGGGCCGCAGCACCAGCGCCCGCGCGAGGCTCACCCGCTGACGCTGACCGCCGGACAGCTCTCGCGGCCCGCGGCCGGCCAACTCCGCCGGCAGCCGCACGAGTTCCAGCACCTCGGCGACCCTGGCCCGCCGCTCGGCGGACGTCATGCCCCGCCGGTGCACCCTGAGCGGCTCGGCGACGCACTGGGCCACGCTCATCCGCGCGTCCAGCGAGGCCACCGGATCCTGGAGCACCACACCGACGCCGGACAGCAGGGCACGGCGCCCCCGGCCCCGGGCACGCCCGAGGTCGGTCCCGAACAGCGACACCGAGCCGGAGGCGGGCGCGACGAGCCCGAGCGCGACCCTGGCCGCGGTCGACTTGCCCGACCCGGACTCGCCCACGAGCCCGACGGTGTCGCCGGGGCGCACGTCGAAGGAGACACCGTCGAGGGCCCGCACCCGCCCGAACCGCACGGACACGTCACGCAGCCGCACGACGGGCGGCTCCTGGGGCGCGGGGGCGTCCGTGCCGCTGAGCCGCAGCCGGGGCACCGCAGCCAACAGGCTCTGCGTGTACTCGTGCCGCGGCCGCAGCAGCACGTCCTCCACCGTCCCCGTCTCCACGATCCCACCGCGCAGCATCACGGCGACCCGGTCCGCGAAGTCGGCGACCACGCCCATGTTGTGCGTGACCAGCAGGACGCCCGTGCCCGAGTCGGCCGCCAGCCGGCGCAGCAGATCCAGGATCTCGGCCTGCACGGTCACGTCGAGCGCCGTGGTCGGTTCGTCGGCGACGAGCAGGGCCGGTGAGTTGGCGATCGCCATGGCGATGACGACCCGCTGCCGCTGCCCGCCCGACAACTGGAAGGGGAAGGCGGAAGCCCGCCTCTCGGGCTCGGGGATCCCGACGCGCCGCAGGAGCTCGACCGCCACGCGGGCGGCCTGCGACCGTGCGACCTTGCGGTGGTTGCGTACGACCTCCGCGATCTGGGCGCCGACCCGGGTCAGCGGATCGAGGGCGGTGGCCGGCTCCTGGAAGACCATGGAGGCGGTACGGCCCCGCAGCCGGGCCAGCGCGGCCTCCGGCGCGCCCACCACGTCGGTGCCGTCGACCGTCACCCGCCCCGAGGCCCGCGCGCTGCCCGGCAGCAGCCCCATCGTCGCCAGCGCCACCGTCGACTTGCCGGACCCCGACTCACCGACCAGGGCCAGCGTCTCGCCGGGCCGTACGTGCAGCGACACCTCACGCACGGCCGGCACGTCACCCGTGCCGGTGGAGAAGGTCACGCCCAGATCGGCGATCTCCAGGATGTTCATCCGCGTCCCTTCACGTCGAAGGCGTCGCGCAGCCCGTCGCCGATCGCGTTGAACGCGCACACGACGAGGATGATGGCGAGGCCCGGCGGAACGATGAGCCACCAGCGCCCGGAGTACGCCGCCGTGAGGCCGGCGGACAGCATGCCGCCCCAGTCGGTCTTCGGCGGCTGGACGCCCAGCCCGAGATACGAGACGTACGCGACCAGCAGGATCGCGTCGGCGATCTGGAAGGTGGCCGCCACGACGATCGTCGACACCGAGTTCGGCAGGATGTGCCGCCGGATCGCCCGCCCGTGGGTGCCGCCCGTCGCCCGCAGGGTCAGCACGTAGTCCCGGTTCTTGAGCGTGAGGGTCTCCGCCCGCACCAGCCGGGACGGCATCAGCCAGGACACCAGACCGAGGATCAGGATCAGCCCGGGCGTGCCCGGCGAGGTGATCGCGGAGACCACCAGCAGGATGAACAGGGCGGGGATCGCGATCCCGGCGTCCACGACCCGCATCATCACCGCGTCCACCCAGCCGCCCGCATACCCCGCCACCGCGCCCCACAGCGTCCCGATGACGGTCGCCAGCACCCCGGCCGTCAGCCCGACGAGCAGCGAGACCTGCCCGCCGTACATGAGCCGCCCGAGCTGGTCGTGCCCGACGGCGTCGGTGCCGAGCCAATGGGAGCCGCTGGGCGGGAGGTTGACCTGGGTGAGGTCGGTGTGGGTCTGGTCCGTCGAGTAGAGGAGCGGACCGAGGAAGCAGAAGAGCAGGAAGAGACCCACGACCGATACGCCGGCCACCGCAAGCTTGTTGCGCGCGAAGCGCGCTCCAAGGGGCGTGGGGAACTGCGCGACAAGCCCCCGCCGGCCCGCAGTCTCAACACGACCACTCACGCCGGCCCCTCCTTCACCCGAGGATCGACAACCCGCTGCACCACATCCGCGAGCAAGGTCCCCACCACCGTCGCCACGGAAATGACGAGCACGCACCCCAGCAGCACCGGATAGTCCGACGACTGGGCAGCGCTCCAGAACAGCAGCCCCATCCCCGGATAGTTGAAGAGCTGCTCGACCACCAACGCCCCGCCGAACAGCACCGGCACGTAGTACCCGAGCATCGCCACCACCGGCGTCAGGGAGTTCCGGAACACATGCCGGAACAGGACCGCGTACTGCCCGGCACCCCCGGCACGCGCCGTGCGCACATAGTCCTCGGACAGGTTCTCCAGCGTCGCCGCCCGCATGTACCGGCTGAACACGGCGACCATCGACGCGGCCCCCGTCACCACCGGCAGCACGAGCGCCGCCGGATCCGCCAACACCTGCGCCAGGGTGTCCCCTTGGGGCGCCTGGGAGGGGAACCAGCGCAGGGTCTGCGTGAACACCAGCACCAGGATCAGGCCGAGGAAGTACACCGGCGTCGCGTACGCCACGAAGCTCAGCGTGGTGATGACGTAGTCGGCCGGCCTGTTGCGCCGCACCGCCTGCCACATGCCGAGCGGAACGGCCAGCAGCAGCCCCACCAGCGCGGACAGCAGGGTCAGCACCAGTGTCTTCGGCAGCCGTTGCCCGATCAGCCGGGAGACCGCCTCGTTGAGCGTGTACGACGTCCCGAGGTCGCCCTGCGCCAACTCACGCAGGTAGAAGACGTACTGGACGGGCAGCGGCCGGTCGAGCCCCTGCTCGTGGTTGAACGCGGCGATCTGCTGGGCCGTGGCCTGCGGGCCGAGGATCCCGCGTGCGGGTCCTCCGGGCAGCGCGTGCAGCAGGCAGAAGACCACGATCGTGACGATCAGGATCACGGCGAGGGCCTGGAGCAGCCGGCGGCCGAGGTACAGGAGGGTGTCCATGCGTCAGCCGGTCCACTTCCACTGCGCCGGGTGGAAGTTGGCGAGCGAGTCCTGGGCGAAGCCGCCGAGGCCCTTGCGGACGACCGAGATCTGATAGACGGGCTCCGGCAGCCAGATCACCGGCAGGTCCTCGGCGAGGGCGGCGCTGTAGTCCTGTACGGCCTTGGTCGAACTCGACGTCGTGGAGGCGGAGATGAGCTTGTCGACAGCCGGGTTGGAATAGTTGCCGAAGTTCGAGCCGCCGCCGGACTGGAACAACGAGTCACCGGTCGGGAAGGCGGGGAAGTACCAGCTGCCCGCCGTGCCGAAGAACGACAGCTGCCACTTGCAGATCGGCCGGTCCGCCTCGCACTGCGGGGTCTGAGCCAGCACGGAGTTGACGGGCGCGGTCCTGATCGTGAACTTGATGCCGGTCTTCGCGAGCGAGGACTGGATCGCGCTCATCATGTTGTCCGTGACCGTGGACCCGGACTGTGACAGCACCTGCATCTCGAACTTCGTGCCCTCGGCGACTCCCGCACCGCACCGGTCGGCTCCGGTACCGGGGGCAGTACAGGTCATGACCCCGCCCCGCTCGGTCCAGCCGTGGCCGGTCAGCAGCTTCCGGGCGGCCGTCGTGGAGTACGGATACGGGTTGTCCTGCTGTGCCTGTGAGACGAAGTCGGACGCCTGCCCCTGCGGGACCGGACCGTAGCCGGCGACCGCCGTGCCGTTGAAGACGACCTCGGCGAGACTCTTCTGGTCGATGGAACGCTGCACGGCCTGGCGGGCGTACAGCTGCTTGAACACGGCGCCCATCGCCGGGTTGTTGAAGTTGTACGGCATGTAGGTGATCGCCCAGCCGGACCACGGCTTCACCTCGTACCCCTGCGCGGTGAAGCTGTCCTTCTGATCGAGGTCGGTCGCCTCGATGTAGCCGTAGTCGACCGTGCCGGAGCGCAGGGCGTTCTTCTCGGCCTCCGCCGTGGTGAAGGGGAGCAGGTTCACCGTCGGGACGGCCGGCTTCTCACCGCCGTCGTACTTCGTGTTCGCGGTGAGGACGACCTTGCCGGCCGTGGAGTACGACTTGACCGCGTACGGCCCGCTGATGGTCTTCCACAGCGCGTTCCTCTCGTAGCCGGCGATGTTCTTCGCGGCGTCGTTGAGGTCCTTCCACACCTGCTTCGCACCGCCGCCCTTGTCCCAGACGTGCTGCGGGAGCGGAGTGATGGAGCTCAGCTCGTTGGCCAGCATCCACTGCGGGTTGTAGGCCTTGTCGAAGGTGATCGTGAAATGGCGGTCGTCCTCGGCCTCGAAAGAGGTCCAGTTGTCCGGCGCCTGACCGGGGTTGTACCCCGCCCACTCCTTCTTGTTCGCCTTGATCAGGTCGAACCAGAACCGGACGTCTCGGGAGGTGATCGGCTTGCCGTCGCTCCAGTGCCGGTCGCCCAGGGTGATCCGCACGCTCTTGCCGCCGGACGCGAAGTCGGCGGCGGTGGCGACCGAACCGGCTTTGTTCCAACCGATCTCGCCGGTGGAGCCGTCGTAGGCGATGAGCGGCTCCCACAGCGTGTTCGCGATGGAGATGTTGTTGGTGTTCAGATGCGCCGCGGTACCGATCGGCAGGATCCAGTTCGGCGTGAAGTTCGCGGGCAGCGCGTAGTTGATGGAGTCGCGTGATCCGGACGACGCGCCGCTGCTCCCGGAGCAGCCCGCGAGCAGCAGTGTGCCGGCGGACAGGGCGGCGGCTCCGGCGAGTCTTGTGCGAGCAGGGGACATGGCTCTCCTCAGGGGACAGAAGCGAGGTGCAGTCAGTGAAAGCCCCGGCTGTTCGAAGAAACAGGAGTGCCGCTGTAAAAAGTATGTTTCTGCTGTTCTGGAAATAGCCGGAAGAGGTCTCCGCGGGCCTACTCTCGCTGTCCCGGCCGCAGAAGACGGAAGTAACTTCGTCCATGACTGAAAAAAGTGGGTCGTTGACCCGGCGTATCCTTGAACTCCTCGCCTCCGGGCAGGCGTCCACGCGCACGGAACTGTCCGGACTGCTCGGCGCCGCTCCGTCGACGGTCTCGTTCGCGGTGGGCAAGCTGCTGGACTACGGCCTGGTCACCGAGGAGGGCACCCTGTCGTCCAACGGCGGCC
Organism: Streptomyces sp. bgisy027; assembly: GCF_057710365.1. Taxonomy (NCBI): domain Bacteria; kingdom Bacillati; phylum Actinomycetota; class Actinomycetes; order Kitasatosporales; family Streptomycetaceae; genus Streptomyces; species Streptomyces sp. bgisy027. Next base: position 155,898 of record NZ_JBYIVZ010000008.1, on the reverse strand, counting down.
GGCCGCGCAAGGTCCTGCGGCTCGGCGGCGGCGAGGGATATGCCGTGGCGGCCGAACTCGGCGGCAGACACGCCCACGTCGGCATCGTGCACTCCGGTGGCGGTCTCGCCGACGTCTGCACGGTGCCGTTCGCTACGGCCGACGGCCCCGAGGCATCCCTGCCCGGCCTGGTCGAGACCCTCCAGGGCCTCGCCGACCGGCACGGGCGGGAACTCCTCAGAGGTGTCGGCCTGTGTCTGCCGGGACCGGTCGACGTCGAAGCGGGCCTCGTGACGCTGCCCGCCCGGATGCCCGGCTGGAACCGCTTCCCCGTACGGGACTGGCTCCAGGAGCGGTTCGGGGTCCCGGTGGCCATCGAGAACGACGCCAACTGCATGGCCGTCGGCGAGCACAGCGTCCGGCCCGCCCGGCAACGCCAGGCGATCATGGTCAAGGCGGGCACCGGCATCGGCGCCGGCGTCATCGCCGACGGCCGCCTCTACCGGGGCGGTTCGGGCGCGGCCGGAGAGATCACCCACGTCCGCGTCGAGGCCGCCCACGACATCCCCTGCTCCTGCGGCAACACCGGATGCCTGGAGACGGTCGCCTCGGGCGCGGCGCTGGTCCGCATCCTGCGCGAGCGCGGCCTGGAGGTGACGTCGACCGAGGACGTCGTGCGTCTCGCCGGTGACGCCGACCCCGAGGCCACGCGCGCGGTCCGGCAGGCCGGCCGCTACCTGGGTACGGTGCTCGCCCCCAACGTCAACTTCTTCAACCCCGACGCGGTGTACCTCGGCGGCATCCTCTCCACGCTGGAGCCCTTCGTCGCCGCCGTGCGCAGCCAGTTGTACGAGGGCTGCCATCCCCTGGTCACCGAGCACCTGGTCATCGAACGGGCCGGCCTCGGCGCCGACGCCGGCCTGGTCGGCGCGGGCCAGTTCGCGCTCCAGCGGGCCCTCGCCCACGCCCTGCACTCGGCCACCGGCACCCACCCCTGACCCACGCCCGACCCCGTCGGATCCCGGAGGAGCCATGCCCCAGCCCCGTCCCGTCCTCGCGATCGCCGGCCTCGGCATCGAGTCGTCGACCTTCTCCCCGGCCCGCACCGGGGCCCCGGCCTTCCACCCGCTGCGCGGACAGGACGTCCTCACCCGCTACCCGTTCCTGGCCCCGGGAGAGCCGCTGCGGGAAGCCGCCGACTGGCGCGGGGCACTGGTCGGCAAGGCGCTGCCCGGCGGCACCGTGACGGCCGCCGCGTACGCCGAGCTGTCCACGGAACTCATCGACCGGCTCCGGGACCTGGGGCCGCTCGACGGCCTCTGGTTCGACATCCACGGCGCGATGACCGTCGAGGGGCTCGACGACGCGGAGGCCGACCTGCTCATCCGCGTCCGCGAGGTGATCGGCCCCGACACCCTCGTGTCGACCTCCATGGACCTGCACGGCAACGTCTCCCGCCCGCTGGTCCACCACAGCGACCTGATCACCTGCTACCGCACGGCCCCGCACGAGGACGTCACGGAGACGAAGGAGCGGGCCGTCCGCAACCTCGTGGACCTCCTGGCCGGCGGCGCGCCCCGCCCGGTCAAGGCGTGGGTTCCGGTGCCGGTGCTGCTGGCCGGGGAGCAGACCTCCACCCGTATCGAACCGGCGAAGGGCGTGTACGCGGCCGTGGCCGAAGTGGCGGCGGCCGACGGCGTGACCGACGCCGCCGTCTGGGTCGGGTACGCCTGGGCCGACGAGCCGCGCAACCGTGCCGCGGTCGTGGTCACCGGACCCGACGGGGCCGCCGTCGCCGCGGGTGCCGAACGGCTCGCCCGCGGTTTCTGGAACGCCCGGCACGACTTCGCCTTCGTCGCCCCCACCGGCACCCTCGACGGCTGTCTCGACGAGGCCCTCGCCGCCGGCGCCCGGCGCCCGTACTTCATCAGCGACACCGGCGACAATCCGACGGCGGGCGGCGCGGGCGACGTCACCTGGGGACTCCAGCACGTCCTCGCCCGACCGGAGTTCAAGGACCCCGCCGGTCCGGTCGTCGTCTACGCCTCCGTGCCCGGGCCGTCCGCGGTCGACGCGGCAGTACGGGCCGGCGTCGGCGCGGAGGTCACGGTCACCGCCGGCGCCGAGGTGGACGACCGGCACGCCGGGCCGCTCACGATGACCGGCGTGGTGCACTCCCTGCGGCACGGCGACCGGGACGCGGAGACGGAGGCCGTGCTGCGGGTCGGGAGCGTGCACGTGATCCTGACCCGGCTGCGCAAGCCGTACCACCTCGAACGCGACTTCACCGGGCTGGAGTTGGACCCGCGCGCGGCCGACGTCGTGATCGTGAAGATCGGCTATCTGGAGCCCGAACTCTTCGCCATGGCCGCCGACTGGAAGATGGCCCTCACCCCGGGCGGTGTCGACCAGGACCTGGTGCGGCTCGGCCACCGGCGCATCCACCGGCCCATGTTCCCCTTCGACCCGGCGATGCCCGACCCGGACCTCACGGCCCGGATCGTCGCGCCCGCGAACCGGCCGCCGGCTCAGCTCGCCTGACGGGCCTGCGCGATCAGCTGGTCGATCAGGGCGATCAGCACGTCCCGGCAGGACTCCCGCTCCCGCGCGTCGCACAGCAGCACCCGTACGTGCTCCGGCAGCGCGAGGGACTCCCTGATCTCCTCGGCCGGGTAGGGGTGTTCGCCGTGGAAGCCGTTCACGCCGACGACGAAGGGGATCTCGCGGCGCTCGAAGAAGTCGATCGCGGCGAAGCTGGACTGCGGCCGGCGCACGTCGATCAGCACGACGGCGCCGAGCGCGCCGATCGCCAGGTCGTTCCACATGAACCAGAACCGCTGCTGCCCGGGCGTACCGAACAGATACAGCACCAGCTCTTGGCTGATGGTGATCCGGCCGAAGTCCAGGGCCACGGTCGTCGCGCGCTTCTGCTCGATGCCGTCGAGGTCGTCGACGCCCAGGCTCGCGATGGTCAGGGACTCCTCGGTGCGCAGCGGGGCGATCTCACTGACCGAGCCGACCATGGTCGTCTTCCCGACGCCGAAGCCGCCGGCTATGAGGATCTTGACCGTGTCCGGCGGTGCGACCGCCTCCACGGGGGTGTCAGAGCCGGCCAAGGCCCTCCCTCACTTTCTGCAGCAGGTCCAGGTCCGGGGTACGGGGGGTGACGGGATGCGGGGGGTGAACGGTGATCAGCCCCGCCTCCAGCAGATCGCAGAGCATGATGGCGACCACGCTCACCGGCAGGTCCAGATGGGCCGCGAGCTCCGCGACGGCGATCGGCCGGACGCAGCGCCGCAGGATCCGCACCTGCTCGGGCTGTGGACGAGGTGCCCGCTCCGGCGGCGGATCCACCGCCGTCACGGTCGTGATCAGGGTGAAGTCGCTGCGGCTGGGCCTGGTCCGCCCCCCGGTCAGCGTGAAGGGACGGACCAGCCGGCCCGCCGGATCGTCTCCGCCCACCTCACGCGCCAGGGCCGACATGGGCCCGCGGTGCCGCCGAGAGGTGCTCGCCGATCTTCTTCACCAGCATGTTCATCTGATACGCCACCACACCGACGTCGGCGCCCTGGTTGGTCAGGACGACCAGGTGGGCGCCGGGGCCGGCGGAGGTGAGGATCAGATAGCTGTTGGTCATCTCGATCAGCGCCTGGCGCACCGGCCCGCCCCGGAAGTCCATGCTGACGCCCTTGCTGAGGCTCATCAGGCCGGACGCGGTCGCCGCCAGCCGCTCGGCGTCGTCGCGCAGGAACCCGATCGACTTGCTCACCACCAGGCCGTCCTCGGAGAGCACCACGGCGTGGTTGACGTCGGCGACCCGCTCCACGAGTCCGGTGAGCAACTGGTCGAGCTGGGTGTCCGTGGCTGGGGTGGGGCGTGTCATGGCGGTGTCCTTCATGAGCGGTCGGCGGGCGAGGTGGAGGACGTGGGAGCGGTGGCCGGGGAGGAGGCGGCGGACTCGGCCGCGGACGGCTCGTCGGGGGCGATGTCGTCACGCGCCTGCCGCGCGGCGGGGACCGGTCGGTCCACGGCCCCGGGCCCGTCCGGCGCCCCCTCGCCGTCGTCGTCGCGGGCCCGGAGCGTGCCGCGCTGGAAGCCGGCCAGGGAGGAGGCGGCCTGCTCGGCGGTGAAGTCCTCGTCGTGGCCGTTCTGTTCGGCCGGCGCCACCTCCTCGCGCAGCTCGGCCGCAAGGCTGGTCTGCGGCACCCGGCGCGGCAGCGGCGAGAGACCGTCCCCGCGCGGGCCGGCCTCGGGGGCCGGGGCGGTCTCGGGGGCCGGGGCGGTCTCGGTACGGGCCTGCGCGACGGGACGCGCCTCCCGTACGGGCTCCTCCGGCTCGGCGGCCCCGGCGTGCTCGACCTCTTCCCGGTCCGGCGCCGGCAGGTCCCGCACCACGACGTCGTGCGGGACCAGCATGATCGCCGTCGTGCCGCCGTACGGCGAGGAGCGCAGCGTGACCGTGATGCCGTGCCGCCGGGAGAGCCGGCCGATCACGAACATGCCCAGCCGGAGGTCGTCGGCGAGCGCCACCACGTCGAACTGCGGCGGCTCGGCCAACTGGGCGTTGAACGCCGCGTACTCCTCCTCGGACATGCCGAGGCCGCGGTCCTCGACCTCCACGGCCAGACCCTTGGCCACCATCGCGGCCCGCACGCCGACCGGCGCCGGGGCGGGGGAGTACAGCGTGGCGTTCTCGATGAGCTCGGCCAGCAGATGGATGACGTCGGCCACCGCGGGCGGCGCGAGATGCACCTCCTCGTCGGTCTGCACCTCCACCCGCCGGTACTCGGCGACCTCGCCGACCGCGCTGCGCAGGATGTCGATCAGCGCGACCGGCTCGCTCCAGGCGCGGCCCGGCCGCTCACCGCTGATGATGACGAGGTTCTCCTCGTAGCGGCGCAGCTGGCTGGCGGTGGAGTCGAGTTCGTACAGGCCCTTGAGGACGTCGGGGTCCTGGTGCGTGCGCTCCAGCGCGTCCAGCTTGGTGAGCTGGAGGTTGACCAGGTTCTGGCTCTGCCGGGCGATGCCGAGGATGATCTTCTGGAAGCCGCGCCGGGTGTCGGCGAGTTCGACGGCGGTGTGCACGGCGGTGCGCTGCGCGGTGTTGAACGCCGCGGCCACCTGCCCGAGTTCGTCACGGCCGTAGTCCAGCGGGGGTGTCGCCAGCTCCACGTCGACCTTCTCGCCCCGCTCCAGCCGGGCCACCACGTCGGGCAGCCGCTCCTGGGCGAGCCCCAGGGTGGCCTCCCTGAGGCCCCGCAGCCGCCGGGACAGCGAGCGGGTGATCCGCCACGACATCCCCACGCACAGCAGCAGCGCGATCAGGCCGCCCGCGCTCAGCGACGCGGCCTTGATCAGCAGGCCGCGCGCCTCGTCGCCACTGCGCTGCAGCAGTCCGGTCGTCTGCTGCTGGATCAGTACCGAGTACTCCTCGGTGACCCCGGTCAGTGCGGCCCGCCACTCCTTCTGGGCGTCCGGAACGGCGATGGTCCCGTCCTTGCCCGCCGTCGCGCGCGCCGCGAGCACCCGGTCCTCGACCTGCTCCAGGGTCCGCCACTGCGCACCGGCCAGGATCCGCTCCGTCTCCGCCTTCGCGGGCCCGGTGAGCGAGGGCAGGATCTGGTCCTCGACGAGCCAGCGCCGGGTGTTCACCAGCTCCGCGAACTCGGTCCACTCCGTCTCGTCCATCCGCCGCGTCGGCGAGGCCAGCGTCAGCAGCGCGTCCTCCCGGGACATCAGTTCCGCCGCGTGCTCCAGCGAGACGAGCGGACCGGCCTGCGAGGTGAGGTCGCCGTCGTCGACCTGGGAGAGCTCCTGGAAGGCGTGGATCTGGTCGTCGATGATCGACGTGTACTGGCCGAGCGCCTGCACGGCGGAGATGTCGGAGGGGTTGTCCACCTGGCCCCGGTAGTACTCCAGGCTGCTCACGGACGCGACGACCGAGTACAGCCGGTCCTTCACACGGGCGGGCGCCCGCTGGATCTCGTCCGACTGCGCGAGGAGCTTGGCGACCGCCTTGTCGGTCCTGCCGCGCTGCTCGTCCAGCCCCGTGCGGGCCGAGTCCTGCCGCGTGGCGAGCCATACGGCGGAGTAGCTGCGCTCCTGCTGGAGTGCGAGCGTGGCCTCGGTGCCCATGGCCCCCGTCGACTTGCTCAGCCCGGTCTGGGACCGCAGCCCCAGGCCCTCCGAGAACATCTGGATCGTGGTCACGCTCCAGATGGCGGCGAGCGTGACGCCGGGCACCAGCGCCAGCAGGATCAGGGAGAGACGGATGGAGCCGAGGCGGCGCCGGGGACCTGTCCGTGGAGACATTGTCGTCCTAGGGCGATCAGCGGAGGGCGGGCGGGGTCAGCGCGAAGGAACGGGGGGACGGGAGGACGGACGTCAGGGGTGACTGCGTGTCCGGCGCGTCACAAGGGGTGCGCAGGATGCTATCCGTACAAGTGAGCGTACGCGTCATGCGGGACCCAATCTCTGGCGGCACCGTCGGGGGAACTGTCCGCTCAGCGGGTTCCGTTCTCGGCGAATTTCGCGACCGAGGCGACGTTCGCCTTCGTGACGAAGGCGGGTCCGGTGAGCACCGGCGCCTCGCCGCCGCCGAGGGTGTTGCCGTTGGTGCGGTAGAGCCAGAGCGAGTCCACCGCGAGATAGCCCTGGAGATAGGGCTGTTGATCCACCGCGAACTGCACGTCCCCGTCCTGGACCGCTTTGACCAGGTCCTTGTTGAGGTCGAAGGTGGCGACGCGGGCCTTGGAGCGGGACTGGTCGACCGACTTCACCGCGGCCAACGCGAACTGGGCGCCGTTCGTGACCACCTCGTCGATGTCCGGGTTCTGCGTCAGCCGGGCCCCGACGGTCGCCGTCACCGCGTCCATGTCGGTGCCGTCCACGTAGAGGTTCTCGGTCTCGCCGCCGAACGCCTTCTTCACGCCCGCGCAGCGCGCCTCCAGGGCGACGTTGCCGCGCTCGTGGATCACGCACAGCGCGTGCTTGGCCTTGAGGTCGTCCAGCTTGTCGCCGACGGCGCGGCCGGCGACGCTCTCGTCCTGGCCGAAGTACTCCAGGAGTCCGGCGGACTTCCACTCGTCTATACCTGAGTTGAGGCCGATCACGGGTATGCCGGCCGCCCGGGCCTCGGCGACCGGCCCCGCCATCGCCGTCGGCTTGGCGAGGGTCACCGCGATGCCGTCGACCTTCTGCCGGATCGCGTCCCGCACCAGTTCGGCCTGGCTCGCCGGATCGGCGTCGCCCGCGTAGGTCAGCTCGACGTTGTCCTGGGCGGCCGCCACCTGCGCACCCTTCTGCACCAGCTCCCAGAAGGCGTCGCCCTCGCCGCCGTGCGTGATCAGGGTGATCTTCAGCCGTGCGCCGCCCGCGGTCTCCGCGCCGGACGCGTCGTCGGACCCGCCGACGGCGGAGCAGCCCGCCAGCAGCAGACAGGCGGCGGCCGGGAGGACGGCGACGCGAACGCGGGCGGGGGAGAGGGGTGGAGTCTTCATGAGGGTGCGGCACCTCGCTGTGCGGCCGAGCCGGAGGAACGAACGGGAGAACGGCCGGCTCCGAACGGGAGGTGCGCCGACCGGGTGAACTCTCGCTGGGGCGGAGCCAATCGCGTGTGACCATCGGCAGTCAAGTGTGCAACCACACCGTGTTATTCGTTGCTGCCACATCGTGATGAACGCTGGCGGGAGGCCGAAGCGGAACCTGGGCCGCCCGAGTCGCTTGCGCCCGCAAAGCCGTCAACCCGGCTTGCGCGCCACCGCTCCGTACATCGCGATGTCCGCGTCCCGGATCACCTCGGTGCCCGTGCCGTCCGGGCGCCACTTGTGCACCTGGACGATGCCCGGCTCGACGAGGTCCAGACCGGTGAAGAACTCCGCCGCCTCAGCGCGGGTGCGCAGCCGCATCGGCATGCCCCGCGCCGCGTACTCCCGGGCCACCCGGCCGACCTCGTCCGGCGCGAACTCGGCGGTGCCGACGGACATCGCGAGGTAGCTGCCGGCCGGCAGCGGTTCGAGAAGCCGGCGCACGACGCCGGCCGCGTCGTGCTCGTCCAGCATGAAGTGCACGATCGCGATCACGGCGAGCGCTACGGGCCGGTCGAGGTCGAGGGTCTCGCGGAACGCCGGGGCCTCGAGAATGCTCGCCGGGTCGCGCATGTCGGCCTCGATGTACGCCGTCGCTCCCTCGGCCGTCCCGGACAACAGGCCCTTGGACAGGGTCAGTACGAGCGGATCGTTGTCGACGTACACGACCCGTGCCCCGGGTGCGGCCGACTGTGCGATCTCATGGATGTTGGGCGAGGTGGGTATCCCGGTGCCGACGTCCAGGAACTGCCGTATCCCCGCCTCCTCGGCGAGATGGCGCACGGCCCGGTTCATGAAGTCACGGTTGGCCCGCATGTGGACGGGCAACGCGGGCCACTCACGGACCATCGCGTCGCCGGCCTCACGATCGGCCGGGTAGTGGTCCTTGCCGCCGATGATGTAGTCGTAGATCCGGGCGGAATGGGGACGTCCGGTGTCGATGGCGTCGGCGGGCATGAGTGCCTCCTGGGGGCTTCGGCATCATCAATTACGCGTGCGTGCCTGGAAGTTGCCGTACACCCAGCCAACCTAGTGGGGGCGCGGGGCCGCATCAATCTGCGGCTCCGCCGCGCGGGCGCGACCAGTCCTCACGCACCCGCACCCGCCCGACGCGGATCATCCCTACGGCGCCGTCGCGGCTTCCTTCCCGCGCTGTCGCCGACGCCTGCGCCGCGGCTCCTGATCCGGCAGCCACCCGAACGCGAGACAACTGCCGACCGCGCCCAGCAGCAGACCCACGAAGAAGCCGCCCAGGTTCGACGTGACCCAGGTGCCCAGGGTGACCAGGACCCCGGTGATCGAGTAGAAGAGCCGCTGCGCCGGGTTGAACAATGTCAGCAGCCCCAGCAGCACCATCAGCGCCGGCAGCAGGTACCCCGCCAGGCCCTGCATGCCGACGTGCAGAACGACCTTCAGTGACGCCTTCATCGTGAGCAGGATCCACGCCCCGCCCAGGGCGAGCAGCAGCCCGCCCCAGAACGGCCGGTCGGCCCGCCAGCGACGGAAGGCCGACCGGAAGCCGCTTGCCCCGTTCATCAGCAACCCGAGCTGCTGAAACGGAGCTTCAGACCGGGCAGCTTGAACACCCCGGCCGTGGTGGCGTAGTTGGTCTGGCGCAGGTTGGCGATGCGCACGGTGTCGGCCTGCTGGCTGAAGACACCGATCGGTCCCTTCACCCCGGCCTTGGTCAGAGTGCTCGCGTCGTTGCCGATCTCGATGTTGTCGAACGCCGCGTCGCCCGACAGCTCGGTCGAGTCGGTGGTCAGATCGGTCGCGCTCACCTTCTGCGCGCCGCCACCCGCGGTGATGAGCAGATTCGTGCCGCCGAGGTCGACGCTCTGGCACAGCTTCGTGAGCGTCGCGTTCTTGATGGCGGACGTGACGACGAGGACCTGACCGCCGGTGTCCCCCTCGTTGGGGCTGCCCGGCGCCATGTTGTCGAGGCCGCCGAACTGCTCGAAGCCGGTGCCGTTGAGCTCGGTCGCGGTGACCGTGAAGGGCATGCCCGAGATCGCGAACTGCACGCCCAGCGCGCCCTCGGCGGTGAGGACCGCGAGCGCGCCGGCGACCAGGGTGGCCGGCACGGCCATCACGGCGGCACGGCGCGCCCGGACCCGCCCGCGTCTCGCGGTGCCGACGGAGGTTTCGGACACTTCGGGCACGGAACCGCTTTCCGGGTTCTCGGGGGTGTTTCCGGCGGACGAGGTGACGTCCGGGGACGAGGCCATAACTGCTCCCAGGTGCAGAAAAATGCGGGTAGGGCATCAACGGCACGTTGTCCTGGCGCGGACAGCGCCCGCGGCGCACGTCTCCTCGCAACTCCCGGCGGGTGCAAGGGCTTTCTCGTACTCCGCAGTAGCCAAGCCCGGAAGTTACCGGTGGTTACACCTGAGGGTCAAGGCGGTTGTGCAAAAACGGTGTCGGTTGTGTGTCATCTGTGGGTCATGCGCTCCCGGGCGCCTCGAAAAGTTGCCTCGACAACAGCAACTCCCCTGCAATGCCTTGACGTTGACTGACCCTCAGGTCTACAACTCTCCCTGGCTCCCCCATGGATCCGTGGCGCCGGATCCGCCGCCGCGTGGCCTCTGCCCGCGTTCCCGGACCTGATGTCCTGCACGTTTCCTTTTCGCGAGATCACTCCACGGCGCCGTCACGGTCGCTTCCCCCCTCGGTCCGTGCCGGCCGCACCCCCCCGCCCGGTTCCGGCCGGAGCCCTTCCCACGGTCTCCGGCCGGCCACCGGCGGGCGGCCGTTGCCGGTCCGTGTCGTACGGAGAAGGCGTCACGGACCGGCAACGGCGCACACGCACCCCGCGCCCCATCGACCGCCCTCGTGCCACCCCCCCCGAACCCCCTGGGTCCTCAGGTCCTCAGGGCACACCCCCGCAACGAAAGACGAGGTACACCCGCATGCGTACGCGCACTCTCCTCACCCTCGCCGGCGCCGTCGCCGCGCTCACCCTCCCCCTCGCCGGCCCCGCGTCCGCGGCCGACGGCGCCGTCCTGACCACCGGCTCCGTCGGCGGTACGGCTGTCGCGGCCGGCGAGGTCCTCACCGCGCCGCTGGCGAGCGGCACCGCCGCCACGTTCTACTCCAGCGCCACCGGCACGAGCGGCATCTCCTGCACGTCGTCGCAGTTCACGGCCACCGTGACGGACAACCCGAGCGCACCCGGCACCGCGACGGAGTCGGTCTCCGCGCACACCTTCAACGCCGCCAGCTGCACCACCAACGTGGTCGGCGTACTCGGCGTCACCAGTATCACGGTCAACAACCTGCCCTACAGCTCCGCCGTGGGCTCCGACGGCAGCGTCACCGTCACGCCCGCCGCGGGCTCCGCCATCCAGACCACGGTCGTCCTGCGCACCCTGCTGGGCAGCATCAACTGCGTCTACCAGACGCCCAGCCTGACCGGCACGGCGAGCAACGCCGACAACACCATCAACTTCGCCGCGGCCCAGTTCACCAAGGTCTCCGGCTCGTCCCTCTGCTTCGCCAACGGCTACTTCACCGCCAAGTACGCCCCGGTGACCAGCAGCGGCGAGGCGGTCTACGTCAACTGACTCGACCCTCAACGGGCCCTGACCGCGACGGAGTTCACCTCCGCCGCAACCGCAGCGCCAGGGCGGCGCCCCCGGTGAGCACCAGCACCGCGGCGGCGCCGCCCGCCAGCAGCGGCGTCGACGGCCCCGTGCCGGCGGCACCGGTGGACGCCACCGGGGTGCTGTCGCCCTGCGTGCGCGGAGCCTCGGACCCGGTGGCCGCCGCGGCCGTGGGGGAGGGGGCGTTCGTGGAGCGCTCGCTCGCTCGCGGCTTCGCGGTCGGCGAAGGAGCGGCAGCGCCGCGGCCGTTGTCGCCGCCCGCGCTCGCCGTGGCCGAAGCCTTCCCCGTACCGCCTCCGGCGCCGTCGCCCGCCGGGAACACGACGTCCGAGCACGAGTAGTACGTGTCCGGCGTGCTGCTGTTCTGCCAGATCGTGAACAGCACATGCCGCCCGGAGCGGTCGGACGGCAGCTTCGCCGTGAGCCGGTACGCGCCGTTGGTCAGCGCCGGGTCCCGCACCTGCGCGAACGGCCTGTCCGGCAGGTCGGACCAGGCCAGCGGCTTCGTCGGGTCGTAGCCCGGCTCGGTGAGGTAGAGCTTGAAGGTGCCCGTGTGCGGGATCGTGGAGACGTACCGCACGGTCAGCGTGGAACCCGGCCTCAGCCGGGTCGACGGCCAGTCCCCGCGGGCCAGATCGAGACCCCGGTAGGCGGGCAGCCCGCCGCTGCACAGCTTCCCGTCGGGGACGACCTGACGGTCACGGCCGTTCACGCCGGCGATCCGCAGGTTGTCCCACGCCGTGAAGGGCCCGCCGTTCGAGGCGACCGCGGCCCGGCACGCCGCCGACCGGGACGGACTGCCACCGTCCGGCGAGCAGGCGTACACCCGGCTGACCGGATCCGTCGGGGCGCCGTGCGCACGGGCCGGGCCCGCGGCCCACACCGTGAGCAGCAACGGCGTGACGGCGGCGGCCGCCAGGGCGGAGCGGTGCGATCTCATCCAGGGCATCCGGGGCATCCGGAACGTCTCCTCGGCCGGCATGGGCAGGGTCCTCTGGAGTACGGGAGGCCGGCCCGGCGCGTTCAGTGCGCGATAAACCGGACGGAGTCCGTCGATACCGGTCAACCGGCAGAGGCAGAGGGTGGGTTTCCAGCCGGATCGAGGGTTTCCCCTGTATCCCGGTGACCTTCTCTTTGCCTATCGTTCGACCACAGCCGACCCACAGGTAACCCCGAACGGGTCGCAGCTCGCGCCAGGCCGGCCGCCACACCCCCGCACTTTCGCACTTTCGAAACGCCCCCCGCCGCTTCGAGGACGAAGCGAAACAGTCCGCCGCTCCGCGCTGCCCGGAGTACGGCCGGCCACGAAAGGCACTCCCCTTGCGTACCTCCACCTCCCTCAGACGGAAGCTGATATCCGTCGCCGCGGTCTCCGCCACGCTTCTCACGGCCGCCACCACCTCGGTCGCCGTGGCCCAGGATTCCCCCACCCAGGAGGCCGCCGTCCCCGCGGCCCAGACCGAGGCCGCTCCCGGCACTCCGGCCGAGCGTCTGATCGTCGGCTACAAGTCCGGCGCCGCCGAGGCCAGGTCGAACAAGGCCGCCGAGGCCGACGCCGCCGCCAAGGGCGCCGAAGCCGGCGAGGACCTGGACTTCAAGCGCCGCCTCGGCTCCGGCGCCGCCCTCGTCGACCTGGGCGAGAACCTCACCGAGTCGGACGTCGCCGACGTCGTCTCCGAGTACCGGGCCGACCCGCAGGTCGCCTATGTCGTGCCGGACCGGCTGAACAAGCCGCTGGCCACCCCCAACGACACCGAGTACTCCAAGCAGTGGGACCTGTTCGAGACCACCGCGGGCATGAACGTCCCGGGCGCCTGGGACGTCGCCACCGGCAGCGGGGTCACCGTCGCCGTGATCGACACCGGCTACGTCACCCACTCCGACCTCGGCGCCAACATCGTCGCGGGCTACGACTTCATCTCCGACGCCACGGTCGCGAACGACGGCAACGGCCGCGACAGCAACCCGGCCGACCCGGGCGACTGGACCGCCGCGAACGAGTGCGCCTCCGGCGACCCGGCCTACGGCTCCTCCTGGCACGGCACCCACGTCGCCGGCACGATCGCCGCCGTCACCGGCAACGGCAAGGGTGTCGCCGGTGTCGCGTACGGCGCGAAGGTCTCCCCGCTGCGTGTGCTCGGCAAGTGCGGCGGCTACGACTCCGACATCATCGACGCCATCACCTGGGCGTCCGGCGGTACGGTCTCCGGTGTCCCGGCGAACACCAACGTCGCCAAGGTCATCAACATGAGCCTGGGCGGTGGCGGCGCCTGCTCCACCGCGACCCAGAGCGCCATCAACGCCGCCGTGAACCGCGGCACCACGGTCGTCGTCGCGGCGGGCAACAGCAACGCCAACGCCTCCGGCTACTCGCCGGCCAGCTGCGCCAACGTCATCAGCGTGGCGGCCGCCGACCGCCAGGGGAACCGCTCCTACTACTCCAACTACGGCTCGGTCGTCGACATCGCCGCGCCCGGCGGCGAGACCAACTCCGTCGCGGCCAACGGCATCCTGTCCACGCTGAACTCCGGCGCGCAGAGCCCGTCCGCCGAGAACTACGACTACTACCAGGGCACCAGCATGGCCGCCCCGCACATCGCGGGCCTGGCCGCGCTGATGAAGTCGGCCGACGCGTCGCTGACGCCGGCCCAGATCGAGTCCGCGATCAAGACCAACTCGCGTGCTCTTCCCGGTACTTGCTCGGGCGGCTGCGGGGCGGGCCTCGCGGACGCGGCGAAGACGGTGCAGGCGGTGAGCGGGTCCGGCGGCTCCACGGGGGGCACCACCTTCACCAGCACCTCCGCGGTCTCCATCCCGGACAACGGCTCCGCGATCGAGTCCCCGATCACCGTCAGCGGCCGCAGCGGCAACGCCCCCTCGGCCCTCCAGGTCGGCGTGGACATCACCCACACCTACCGCGGTGACCTGGTCGTCGACCTGGTGGCCCCGGACGGTTCGACGTACCGCCTGAAGTCCGCCAGCTCCTCGGACTCCGCGGACAACGTCATCGCCACCTACACGGTCAACGCCTCCAGCGAGACCGCCAACGGCACCTGGAAGCTGCGCGTCCAGGACACCGCGGCCCTGGACACCGGCCGGGTCAACAGCTGGAAGCTGACCTTCTGAGCCGGAGCTGAACGCGGGCCCGGTGCGGGCCGCGCACCACGAACGGGCGGGCCGGCCGATGCGGATGGGGCATCGGCCGGCCCGCCACATGTCATGAGGGGCCGACCGGCACGGCGGAAACCGTCACTCCGGTCGGTCCCGTGCACGCTCAGCGACGGGACAGGTCCAGCTCCGCCTCGTCGGCGTCGGTCTCCTCGATGCCGGCCAGCACCCGCACCCCGCGGTCGGGGCTCCGGTCGATGGCGGTGAGCAGACCCGGCACCGCGATGCTCGGCAGGATGTGACCCCACAGCACCGAGATCCGCTCCGCCAGATCCGCCCGGTCGGTCAGTGCCCGGGACATCAACTGGATGCCCGCGAAGGCCCCGACCAGCAGTTCCACCGTCTGCCTCGGTTCCACGGTGGGCAGCAGCTCACCCTGCGCGGCGGCCTGTTCCAGTACCACGACGAGATGGTCCGCCCACTGCCGGAACGGGCCCGAGTGGTCCGCGCCGGGCGGCGCGCACTGGTCCACGGCGAGCCGCACACTGCCCTTGAGCAGGGAGTTGTTGAGCAGGCGCTGCCCGAACACGAAGGTGATGTCGACCAGTTCCTGCAGCTTGCACGGCTGCGGCGGCACCGCGCCGCGCGGGATCTGCTCGTCCAGCACGGCCTGGGCGAGGGATTCCTTCGAGGAGAAGTGGAAATAGAGGGCGCCCTTGGTCACTTCGGCCCGCTCCAGGACCATCGCGATGGTCGTCGCGGTGTAACCGTGCTCGTCGAAGACCGCCCCGGCGGCCTCCAGGATCACCTTCCGCGTCTTGACGGCGCGCTCCTGCCTCGCCATATCAGCCCCTCCGTATGTCCGGCAGCGCCCGATTCGTTCGGTGCGCCCGGCGTACGCCGGAGCGGTTCGGGCAGGGCCGGGCGACCCCAGGCCGCATTGAAAACAAACCGGTCGGCTCGTACTCTAACGCTCGCGGCACGGGCACCTCGCCGTCTGCCGTGGCACGCACGGGGGGACCCAAGGAGGGCACATGTCTGATCAGCGCCGGTTCGCCGCGACCCCGCTCGCCGCACCCCCTGAGGCGCCGGAAGGCCTGACCGCCACCGTACCCCGCCAGTTGGTGCACCGCGCCTCGCTCGCGGAAACGTTTCTCACCGGTATGGCCAGCGGGGAACCCGGCCATTTCACGGTCTTCGCCGAGTGGCCCCGAGCCCATCAGTTACACGTGTCGCCGGACCGCTCGGCCTACGAACCCCTCCTCGTCGCCGAAACCGCCCGCCAGGCCGGCACCCTCATCGCACACATCGCCTACGGCGTGCCGCTGGGCCATCAGTTCGTGCTGAAGGAGGTACGGATCAACGCGCTCGCCGAGCGGTTGGCCCTCGGCAGAACACCCGCCGAACCGGTCCTGCACCTCACCGTCACCGACGTCGACCACCGCGGCGCCCGCCCGGCCGGATTCCGCTACGAGGCCGAGATACGTCTCGGCGGCGAACCCGTCGCGACCGCCGAGATGGCCGCGAACTGGACCAGCGAGGCCGCCTACCGCCGGCTGCGCGGCGGCCGTACCGCCGCCGACGTGTCCCCGCTGCCGACGCCGCCCGGTCTGACGCCTGCCGCCGTGGACCGTGCCCTGCCCGCGGACGTCGTCCTCGCGCCTTCCGGCCACCCCGACCGCTGGCGGCTGCGAGTCGATACCGCGCATGCTGTTTTCTTCGATCACCCGCTCGACCATGTCCCCGGCATGCTGCTGCTGGAGGCCACTCGCCAGGCGGTACGGGCCCGGACGGCGGGCGATCGCCGCACACCGGTCTCCTTCCGGGCCCTCTTCCACCGTTACACCGAACTCGACCTGCCCGCATGGATAGAGGCATTCGACAAGTCGGGGGCGCACGGCGGCGATATGCAAGTAGTGGGCCGGCAGGGGGAGACGACAGTCTTCGAGTGCGAGGTGGGCACCGTGGGCGGGTGAGTTATCTTGTACAGGGAGTAAGAAACAAACGGCATGACCCGTTCTTTTCCCGTCCCAGGAGAGCCAGCCGATGGCGAGGCAGTTACGCGCCGAACAGACCCGCACCACGATCCTCACGGCCGCCGCCGAGCTGTTCGACCGCAATGGCTATGAGTCGACCAGCCTGAGCGACATCGTCGAGCACGCCCAAGTCACCAAGGGGGCGCTGTACTTCCACTTCGCGGCCAAGGAGGATCTGGCCCAGGCGATCATGGAACTCCAGTCCAGGGCCTCCAGACAGGTGGCGAGCGAGATGGACGCCCGGGGCCACACGTCGCTGGAGGCACTGATGCGCACGACGTTCGGCATCACCCGCCTCGCCGTCGAGGGACCGATCACCCGCGCCGGCCTGCGCCTGGCCACCGGGGGAGTGGTGATACGGCCGCCCCTGCGGCACCCGTTCGCCGAGCTGCTGGACATCACGACCCGCAGACTGGTCGGCGCGGCGAAGGAGTCCGACGTCCACCCGGATGTCGACGCGGAGGCCGCGGCGCACGCCCTGGTCTGCTTCTTCGTCGGCACCCGGGTCGTCGGCCGCTCCCTCGAACCGGTCGCACGCCAGCCCCGCAGGGTGGCCGAGATGTGGCACATCATGATCCGCGGCCTGGTCCCGGTGCCCCGCAGGGCCCGCTATCTCGCCCTCGCGACACAGCTGGAGCGGGAGATCAAGGCCGTATGAGACGGGCGATACGGTGAGCGCATGCCCGAGAGGTCCGACACCCCGCCCGTGCTCCTCGGGAACGAACCCGGCTCGTTCCCGCACAGCGTGCTCGCCGAACGGCACCCGGCGATCATCCGACAGGTACGGGAGTCCTTCCCGTACGGCCCCGAGCGGCACCGCGCCCTGGACGCGCTCCTCGCCGGCTGCGCCGAGGGCGTGATCGAGCCGCTCCCCGCCGACGCGCACGACCGGGACCGCTGGACGGCCTGGGGCGCGGACACGTACACGGGCCGGTCCTGGTTCGAGGTGCCGTGGCTGTGGTCCGAGAGCTACTTCTACCGCCAACTGCTCGAAGCGGTCGGCTACTTCGCACCCGGACCCTGGCAGGGCATCGACCCTTTCCGGCCCTCCAAGCTGGCCGAACTCGACGCCCCGGAGACCGACGAGGAACTGTCCGCGCTCGACGCCCTCGCCGCCCGGCCCGCCGACGAACAGGACCGGGCGCTGCTGCACGGCTCGCTGTGGGGCAACCGCGCCGACCTCGGCTTCCGGCTGTCGGCCGCGCACGGCGAGACCTCCGCGGACACCCCGCCGCTGGTGGCCGACGACAGCGACACCCTCTGGTCCCTGCTCCCGCCCTCCGGCGCCGCCACCCTGGCCCTGATCGCCGACAACGCCGGCCGCGAACTCGTCCCCGACCTGCTCCTCATCGCCCACCTCCTCGACCAGGGCCGCACCGCCCGCGCCGTCCTGCACGTCAAGCCGTACCCCTACTACGTCTCCGACGCCACGCACGCCGATGTGCTCGACGCCCTGCGCCGGCTGACATCGGCGCCGGGGGCGGCGGCCGCGTACGGCCGTACGCTCTGGTCGGCGCTGACGGAAGGCCGCCTCACCGTGCGCGCCCACGCCTTCTCCGGCGGCCCGCTGCCGTACGCGGAGATGCCGGGCGACCTGCACGAGGAGCTGGGTGCCGCCACCCTCACCGTCCTCAAGGGCGACCTCAACTACCGCCGTCTCGTCGGCGACCGGCTCTGGCCGCCGACCACACCGTTCGCCGACGTCACCGCGTACTTCCCCGGGCCGGTCGCGGCCCTGCGCACCCTGAAGTCCGACGTGATCACCGGTCTGTCCGCCCGCACGGAGGCGGCGCTGGTGGCGCAGGAGGGCCAGAAGTGGCGGACCGGCGGCACGCATGCGCTGATCCAGGTGCGGACGTGACGACTGCCCGCCTCAGGTGATCAGCATCGGCAGCGACTTGATGCCGTTGATGAAGTTCGACACCAGCCGCTCGGGAGGTCCCGCCGACCGCAGCACGGGCAGGGCCCGCAGGACCTCACGGTAGAGCACGCGCAGCTGGAGCCGGGCGAAGTGCGCGCCCAGGCAGACGTGCGGGCCGTCGCCGAAGGACACATGAGGGTTGGGCGCGCGGGACAGGTCCAGCCGGTCCGGATCGGTGAAGACCCGTTCGTCACGGTTGGCGGACGCGTGGAAGACGACCACCTTGTCGCCCGCGCGGATGCGCCGGCCGGCGAGTTCGGTGTCCTGGGCCGCGGTACGGCGGAAGGTGAGCACCGGAGGGTGCCAGCGCAGCAACTCCTCGACGGCGGAGGGGAGTGCGACGTCACCGGTTCTCAGCCGTTCGTACGACTCCTGGTGCGCGGCCAGAGCCAGCAGCCCGCCCGGAGCCGCGCTGCGGACGGTGTCGTTGCCGGCGACGGTGAGCAGGAAGAAGAACATCTCCAGCTCGGACTCGGCGAGTTCGTTGTCGAGCGCGAGGGTGGTCATCACGTCGTCGTCGGGGTACCGGCGCTTGTCCGCGGCCAGTCGGCGGGCGTAGGCGAACATGTCGCGCAGCATCGCGGGCGACCGCGGATTGACCGGCCTGCCCCGCCCGTCCAGCACCTGAGGGCCCGCCTCGTCGGGGTCCTGGTAGCCGATGACACGCTGCGTCCAGTGCAGCAGCAGCTTGCGGTCGGCCTCCGGGACGCCGAGCAGGTCGGCGAGGTTGAGCAGGGCGTAGTCGTCGGTCACGGCGCCCACCAGGTCCACGGTGCCGTCCGCCGCACGGGCTGCTTCCAGGGCGTGCGCCAGGAGCGTGCGGGCCCGCTCCTGCGCGACCCGCTCGAAACGGTCGACGCGGCGCGGGGTGAACGCCCGGCTCACGAGCCGTCTCAACCGGGCGTGCCCCGGCGGGTCCTGATTGAGCATCATGCGCCGGATGAACGGCAGATCGTCCGGGTCGGGATCACGGATCTGGGTCGCACCGATGTACGAGGAGTACGTCGCCGAGTCCTTGAGCACCCGTACGACGTCCGCGTGCCGGGTCACCGCCCAGAACCCGGGCCCGGCCGGCCAGCCCAGCACCTCGTGCTCGTCCTGCCGGGCCACGGGGTGGTGGTCGCGCAGGACGCGGTAGGCGTCGTAGGGGACGCCGGCGGCGTACTGCCGGGGGTCGAAGACGTCGGGGACGGAGGTCATGCGACCAAGGTGACGCATACCGGTGAAGACCGACAGACGGAGTCGTCCGCGTCGGTGTGCCGAATGAGTACGGCACCGTGCCGCATGCGGTGGCCATGGCAAATTCGTCCGGGACGGGTGGGCGGGAGACCGTCACAGTGACGGCCCTGGCCCTGGTCGACTGTGCCGCCCTCCACGTCGCCCGGGATCGCGGCCTGTTCGAGAAGAAGGGCAAAGTGCACGACATCTCCCTCACCGTGCCGGACGGCCGACTCCTCTGTGTCGAGAACTCCCGGACCCACCCCTCATTCACGCGATGGTGTGATCATGTCCCGCGTCGCGGATGGCCGCAGAAGGCCAGGGGTAGGGCCCCGCCCATGACGCAGCAGCCCTTCGAACTCCCGCACTTCTACATGCCGTATCCCGCGCGGCTGAACCCACATGTCGAGGAGGCGCGCGCCCACTCGACCGAATGGGCGCGCGAGATGGGCATGCTGGAGGGGTCCGGGGTCTGGGAGCAGGCCGACCTGGACGCGCACGACTACGGTCTGCTCTGCGCCTACACCCACCCGGAGTGCGACGGGCCCGCGCTCTCCCTCATCACCGACTGGTACGTGTGGGTCTTCTTCTTCGACGACCACTTCCTGGAGATCTTCAAGCGCACCCAGGACCGCGCCGGCGGCAAGGCCCATCTCGACCGGCTGCCCTTGTTCATGCCGATGGACCTCTCGACCCCGATGCCGGAGCCGCAGAACCCCGTCGAAGCCGGGCTCGCGGACCTGTGGACCCGCACGGTGCCCAGGATGTCCGCCGACTGGCGCCGCCGCTTCTCCGTCGCGACCGAGCACCTGCTCAACGAGTCCCTCTGGGAGCTGTCCAACATCAACGAGGGGCGGGTCGCCAACCCCGTCGAATACATCGAGATGCGCCGCAAGGTGGGCGGCGCCCCGTGGTCCTCGGGCCTCGTGGAGTACGCGACGGCCGAGGTCCCCGCGTCCGTCGCCGGGTCCCGGCCGCTGAGAGTGCTGATGGAGACGTTCTCCGACGCGGTCCACCTGCGCAACGACCTGTTCTCCTACCAGCGCGAGGTCGAGGACGAGGGCGAGCTCAGCAACGGCGTGCTGGTGCTGGAGACCTTCTTCGGCTGCACCACCCAGCAGGCCGCCGACATCGTCAACGACGTCCTCACCTCCCGGCTGCACCAGTTCGAGCACACCGCCCTCACCGAGGTCCCCGCCGTCGCGCTGGAGAACGGGCTCACGCCGGTGGAGGTCGCCGCCGTGGCCGCGTACACCCAGGGGCTCCAGGACTGGCAGTCCGGCGGCCACGAGTGGCACATGCGCTCCAGCAGGTACATGAACGCGCGCGCCCGCCCGACCGCGTCCTGGCACGGCCCGACCGGGCCCGGCACCTCCGCCGCCGACATCGGCGCACTGCTCGCCTCGGCCGGCGCCGAACGCCTGCGCGCCTACACGCACGTGCCGTTCCAGAAGGTCGGCCCGTCCCGGCTCCCCGACTTCCACATGCCCTTCGCGGTCGAGGTCAGCCCGCACCTCGCCGCGACGCGCGGCCGGCTGATCGAGTGGATGCACCGCATGGGCATGCTCCAGGAAGGCGTCTGGGACGAGGACAAGCTCGCCGCCTACGACCTCGCGCTGTGCTCGGCGGGTCTCGACCCCGACGGCACCCCCGCGGCCCTCGACCTCAGCGCCCAGTGGCTCGCCTGGGGCACCTACGGCGACGACTACTACCCCCTCGTCTTCGGCCACCGCCGCGATCTCGCCGCCGCCCGGCTCACCACCCGGCGCCTGTCCGACTGCATGCCGCTCGACGGCGAGCCGGCGCTCGTCCCCGGCAACGGCATGGAGCGCGGCCTGATCGACCTGTGGGCGCGCACGACCGCGGAGATGACACCCGACGAGCGGCGCACCATGAAGGACTCGGTGGACGTCATGACCGAGAGCTGGGTGTGGGAGCTGTCCAACCAGCTCCAGAACCGCATCCCCGACCCGGTCGACTACCTGGAGATGCGCCGCGCCACCTTCGGCTCCGACCTCACCCTCAGCCTGTGCCGGGCGGGCCACGGCCCCGCCGTACCGCCGGAGGTGTACCGCAGCGGCCCCGTCCGCTCACTGGAGAACGCGGCCGTCGACTACGCGTGCCTCCTCAACGACGTCTTCTCGTACCAGAAGGAGATCGAGTACGAGGGCGAGATCCACAACGCGATCCTCGTCGTCCAGAACTTCTTCGGCATCGACTACCCGACCGCGCTCGACGTCGTCCACGACCTGATGACCCAGCGCATGCAGCAGTTCGAGCACGTGGCCGCGCACGAACTGCCCATCGTCTACGAGGACTTCGGGCTCACGGAAGAGGGCAGGGAAGTCATGCGGAACTATGTGACCGACCTCCAGAACTGGCTCGCGGGCATCCTGAACTGGCACCGGAAGGTCGACCGGTACAAGGCCGGGTACCTGGCCCGCCGCACCCATGGCTTCGTGCCGGACCGCGGACCCGCCCTGCCCGTCCTCAGCTGACCTCCCGCACCCTCGTCGCGGTCTCCTCGGCGAGCTCCCGGACGCCGTTCGCGGCGTTCTCCCGGAGCTCGCCGAGTATCGCGTCGGCCGCGGCGAGCAGCGCGCGGGCCTCCTCCGGCAGGCCGGCGTCGGCCAGGGCACGGGTGAGCCGGTAGTGCTCCTCCGCGACGAATCGGCCGAGGTTCACGCCCTGCCACTGCCGCAGGGAATCGTCCCCGGGCGTCGCCAGGGTGTCCTGCAGGGTCGCCGACGTGCGCACGGCCTGCGGCAGTTGACCGGCGACACGCTCCGGACGGGTCAGCTCCAGGCGGGCCGACACCCGGTCCCAGGCCGTCTCCTGCAACGCGGCGTGCAGCCGCTGGGCGCGCAACGCCTGGGCGTGATCGCCGAGTTCGTCGAAGTCCCGGGCCAGCGCACGCAGCGGGGCCGTGGTCAGGTGTCGAGGGGCCGTGAGGGGCCGTAGGCGCAGAAGTACCGTTCGACGGTCCGTTCCGAGCCGATCGCGGCCTGGCCAGTGAACCGGGCTCGATCCGTACGACCGCCTCGTGGCCCACCAGCGAGCAGGCGAGAGGCTCGATGAGGAAGTCGTCGGCGTCGGGGTCGTGCTCGGCGTGGGCGCCCTGCGTCAGCCCGCATCCATGACGGGCGTATTCGAGGAGCGTGTGCTGGAAGCCGCCGCACGTGCCGAGGAACGGGATGCCCTCCTCGCGCGCGGTGCGGACGGCGGCCAGGACCGCGAACGGCGGTCACGGCTTTTGCCCCGCCCTGCGCTGCGACGGCACCGACGTCCGCACCCTCACCGCCCTCGCGGCGGCCGGCCACGGCCTGACCCTGCTGCCGCGCTCGGCAGCCGCGGGTGTGCCGGGCACGGTGGCCGTACCGGTCACCGAGCCGCGGGTGGTGCACCGCACGGAACTCGTGCACACGGGAGCGGCGAGGGAGCGGCGGCGATGGTGACGGACGTACTCCTACCGCCTCCGCCCGCCCCGCCCCCGCCGCACCGGCCCTCGCGAGCCTCACGCCGACCCGAGGCGACAGCCGGCCCGAACCCCTGACGTCTCTGAGTAAAGGGACTTCCCGTTCCTGACCACTGGTCAGTCTCACTCGATCGTGGCTCGTTGTGCGCCGGGGCGAAGGGTAGTCACCAGCCGGAGGCGATCCGATGGAACAGACTGCGTTGCGACCCAAGCCCATGCCTGGTCAGGGGCCCGCCGAGAGCGAGACGACCGAACCCGGAGTGCGGCGTCCGCATGCCGCGCCCCGGCGCCGGGGCCGTCGGCTCACGACCCTGTTGTGCGCCCTGCTGGCCGGGGCCGTCCTGGTCCTGAGCGGGGTCGGACTGGGCACGCTCGGCGCCACGGTGATCGGCATGAGCCGACTCGCCGAACTCCAGAAGCAGGCCCGGCCGGGCGCGCCCCCAGGCCCGGCCGCCTCGGCGCACCCCGGTTCCCCGACCGCACCGTCCGCCTCGCCGCCCCCGGCCGTCGTCGCGACCCTGGGCGTGGAAGCCGTGGACGACGAGCGGGGCGCCCAGGTCGTCGGCGTGCACGTGCCCGGGCCCGGGTACTCGGCCGGCCTGGTCAGGGGCGATGTGCTCCTCGCGTTCGGGAAGACCCGTGTCGACTCCGCCGCCGACCTCGCGCGAGCCGTCGCCCGCTCCCGTCCGGGGGACCGGGTCACCCTGACGGTGCGCCATCGCGGGGGCGGCCGGCAGCAGCTGACAGTGGTCCCCGGCGTCGTCACCTGAGCGCCCCCGAGTGCGTCCGGGAGTCCGTGAAAACCACTGGTCCCGTTCCGCCGGCAGGGCCACGATGACCCCATGCCGACCACTCTCCTCGCCTTCCTGGGGGCCTGCACCCTCATCGCCGCCTCGCCCGGCCCGAGCACGGTGCTGATCATCAAGCAGTCGCTGCACAGCAGGCGCTCCGGCTTCCTGACCGTGCTGGGCAACGAGACCGGCGTCTTCATCTGGGGCGTGGTCGCCGCGTTCGGCCTGACCGCGCTGCTGACCGCGTCCGAGATGGCGTACGACGTGATGCGGGTCGTCGGCGCGGTCGTCCTCGTCGGCTTCGGCATCCAGGCGCTGCGGCAGGCCCGCCGCGCCAAGGGTGCCGACGACGGCGCCTGGGAGGGTGCACCGAAGAGCGGCCGGCACTCCTACCGCGGCGGTCTGCTGCTCAACCTCGCCAACCCCAAGGCGGCCGTCTTCGCGATGTCCTTCCTGCCGCAGTTCGTGCCGGAGGGCGCCCCGCACCTGCCGGCCATGGTCGGCCTCGCCGCGCTCTGGGCGGTCTACGAGGTCGGCTACTACGGCCTGTACGTGTGGTTCGTGGGCAGGCTGAAGTCCGTGCTGTCCCGGGCGGGCGTGCGCCGGCGCCTGGAGCAGGTCTCCGGCGGCGTGCTGCTCCTCCTCGGCGTCCGTATGGCGCTGGAGGGCTGAGCCGTGCCGGAGCAGCCGTCCACGAGTCCCGCCGACCGGCTCGCGCCGCCCCTCGGGTGCGGGCAGGATGCTGCCCGTAGTCCCTATCAGCGCCCAGGGAGGCCCGGATGACCGGCACCGCACCCGCGCCCTTCACCGCGGACGACTACCGGGCCCGTATGGAGCGCGCTGCGCGGGCGGCCGCCGACGCGGGCCTTTCCGGGCTCCTGGTGGCACCCGGCCCGGACCTGGTGTGGCTCACCGGCTACGCGCCCACCGCCGAGACCGAGCGGCTCACTCTGCTGGTCCTCGTCCCCGGCCGGGACCCCGTGCTCGTCGTCCCCGCCCTGGAGGCCCCCGACGCCGCGAAGGCGTCCGGCGCGCCCGGCCTGACCCTGCGCGACTGGACCGACGGCAAGGACCCCTACGCCGCCACCGCCGCCCTCCTCGACGCGAGCGGCCGGTTCGGCATCAGCGACAACGCCTGGTCGATGCACCTGCTGGCACTCCAGCGGGCGCTGCCGGGCACCTCCTACGCCTCCCTCACCGACGCCCTGCCGATGCTGCGAGCGGTCAAGGACGCCGCCGAGCTCCAGCTGCTGGCCGCGGCGGGGGCCGCCGCCGACGCCGCGTTCGAGGAGATCCGCAAGGTGCGCTTCCGCGGTCGCCGCGAGTCCGAGGTGGGCGCCGACCTCGCCGGACTGCTGCGCCGCTTCGGCCACTCCCAGGTCGACTTCACGATCGTCGCGTCCGGGCCGAACGGCGCCGACCCGCACCACGAGGCCGGCGACCGGCTGATCGAGGCCGGCGACATGGTCGTCCTCGACTTCGGCGGTCTGAAGGACGGCTACGGCTCCGACACCTCCCGCACGGTCCACGTCGGTGAACCCACCGAGGAGGAGCGCCGGGTCCACGACCTGGTCCGCGAGGCCCAGGAGGCCGGCTTCCGGGCGGTGCGGCCCGGCGTGGCCTGCCAGGAGGTCGACCGGGCCGCCCGCGCCGTCATCGCGGACGCCGGGTACGGCGAGTACTTCATCCACCGCACCGGGCACGGCATCGGCGTCACCACGCACGAGCCGCCGTACATGATCGAGGGCGAGGAGCAGCCGCTCGTGCCCGGCATGTGCTTCTCCGTGGAGCCGGGCGTCTATCTGCCCGGCCGCTTCGGAGTACGGATCGAGGACATCGTGACGGTCACCGAGGACGGCGGCCGGCGCCTCAACGACACGACCCGCGAGCTGGTCATGGTCGACTGACCCGCCGGCCCGTCCCGGCGCAAGGAGCCCCCGTAGACCCCCGAGCGACAACGGCGCGACCATGACCCAGGCACCGACACCCACCGCGGACACCGTCCGCCGACTGGTCCGTTCCCTGCTCAAGGACGGCGTGGACGACTCGGCGGGACCCGAGGTCCGGCCCGCCTCCCCGGGCGCCGAACCCGCCACCTGGTGGGTCGGCACCCGCCATGTGCTGCGCCTCGCCCCCGACCGCGAGGTCGCCGTCCGCCAGCGCCGCGAACTGCGCCTGCGCGACCTCGTCCGGTCGCACGTCCCCGTCGCCCTACCGACCGGCGTCGCGCACGGCGAGTGGGCGCCCGGACTGACCTACACCCTGGACACCAAGGTCCCCGGCGGATCGGGCGCGGAGCACGACGTCTCCGCGGTCGGGGAGGCGGACCTGGCCGGGCTGCTGACGGGGCTGCGGGAGGTCCCGGTACGGCAGGCCGAGACGCTCGGCGTGCCACGGGCCGCGCCCCGCTCGCTGGACGCCCTGCGCCGGGGCGCCGAGAGCGCCGCCGCGCGCCTGGCCGACGCCGACGAGTTCGACGCGGCCCGGCTGCGCCAGCTCGGCCAGCCGGCCGCCGTCCAGCTCGCCGCCCAGCCCGGCACCGCCGTACTCGTCCACCACGCCCTCACCGGCGACCACCTTGTCGTCAGCGCCGACGGCCGGGTGCGCGGCGTCCTCGGCTGGGCCGACACCGTCCTCGGCGACCCCGCCGAGGACATCGCGGGCCTCGCGCGCGCCATCGGCTCCCCGGCCGCCGTGCGCGCCGCCACCCTCGCCGGCTACGGCGCCCGCCCCTGCCTGCGCGGCCTGTGGCTGGCCCGCTGCGACACCGTGCTCCACCTCGCGGCCCGCCTCGCCGGCGAGCGCGAGGAACCCCTCACCCAGCTGCGGGCCGAGCTGAACCACGCCTGGGAGACGATCCTGCTGGAGCGCGTGACGGAGTTCCGGGAGGACGAGGACACAGACGGCGACGACGAGCTCTAGACGAGGACGCGCCGCTCTGCTGCTTCCCCTCGGGCCGGTCAGCGCTGCAACAACACCACACCCGACTCCGCGGGCACGTGCAGCACCCCGTCCGCGCCCGGCGCCTGCACCGGCTCCCACGCCGCCAGTACGTCGGCCTTCCGCGGCCCCAGCGGGATCGCCGCCGGCTCCTTGGCGAGGTTGACCGCCACGCGCACGTCACCGCGGCGGAACGCGAGCCACCGCTCCCGCTCGTCGTAGGCCACCTTGGTGTCGGCGAGGTCGGGATCGGTGAGGTCGGGCTGCTCGCGGCGCAGGGCGATGAGGCGGCGGTACCAGGCGAGCACGCGCGCGTGGGGCTCACGGTCGAGCTCGGACCAGTCCAGACAGGAGCGCTCCCGGGTCGCCGGGTCCTGCGGGTCGGGCACGTCCTCCTCGGCCCAGCCGTGTGCCGCGAACTCCCGCCGTCTGCCGCGCCGTACCGCCTCGGCGAGCTCCGGATCGGTGTGGTCGGTGAAGAACTGCCAGGGCGTCCCCGCGGCCCACTCCTCACCCATGAAGAGCATCGGCGTGAACGGCGCGGTCAGCGTGAGCGTGGCCGCGCAGGCCAGCAGGCCGGGGGAGACCGTCGCCGCGAGCCGGTCGCCCTGGGCCCGGTTGCCGACCTGGTCGTGGGTCTGGCCGTAACCGAGGAGCCGGTGCGCTGCCGTGCGCGTACGGTCCAGGGGGCGGCCGTGGCGGCGGCCCCGGAAGCTGGAGTACGTGCCGTCGTGGAACCAGCCGCCGGTGAGGGTCTTGGCGAGGCCCGCCATGGGGGCACGCGCGAAGTCGGCGTAGTAGCCCTGGGACTCGCCGGTCAGGGCCACGTGCAGGGTGTGGTGGAAGTCGTCGTTCCACTGCGCGTGCAGCCCGAGGCCGCCCGCCTCGCGCGCGGTGATGAGCCGGGGGTCGTTCAGATCCGACTCCGCGATCAGCGACAGCGGCCGGCCCAGGTCGGCGGCGAGCGCGTCGACGGCCGTCGACAGCTCCTCCAGGAAGTGGCACGCGCGTGTGTCCTTCAGCGCGTGCACCGCGTCAAGGCGCAGCCCGTCGATCCGGTAGTCCCGCAGCCAGGCCAGCGCGCTCTGGACGAGATACGCGCGCACCTCGTCCGAGCCGGGCGCGTCCAGGTTGACGGCGGCGCCCCAGGGCGTCTGATGGGTGTCCGTGAGGTAGGGGCCGAAGACGGGCAGATAGTTGCCGGACGGGCCGAAGTGGTTGTGGACCACATCGAGGACCACGCCCAGGCCCAGCTCGTGGGCCCGGTCGACGAAGCGTTTCAGCGCCTCGGGGCCGCCGTACGGCTCGTGCACGGCCCACAGCGAGACACCCTCGTACCCCCAGCCGTGCCGCCCCGGGAACGGGCTCAGGGGCATCAACTCGACGTGGGTGATGCCCAGTTCGGCCAGATGCCCCAGGCGCTCGGCGGCCGCGTCGAGCGTGCCCTCGCGCGTGTACGTGCCCACGTGCAGCTCGTAGAGCACCGCGCCGGGCAGCGGTCTGCCCGCCCACTCCGTACGCCAGGCGTAGGTGCCCTGGTCGACGACCGCGCTCAGCCCGTCCGGGCCGTCCGGCTGCCGGCGCGAGCGCGGATCCGGCAGCACGGGGCCGTCGTCGAGCGCGAAGCCGTACCGTGTCCCGTCCCGCGCCTCCGCCTCCCCCCACCACCATCCCGCGCGATCGGGATCGCGCTCCAACGCGCGCATGGCGCCCTCGCAATGGAGCGTCACACGGTCGGCCTGCGGTGCCCACACCTCGAACTGCACGGACGGTTCCCCTTCGTCTGCTCACCGTGATGTAGCCCGTCCATGGTGCTTCAAACGAGATCAATCCGCTTTTGAATCTTCCCTTTTGCACCGGGTGTCGCGACGGCCGGGCCGGGCACGCGCGCGTGGCGGTCGTTTCCCGTTTTCTGGACACCCGGGGTTCACTGACCGACAATCAGCACCGTGACGTCGTCATTCGAGTTCAACACGTACCCCGCGCGGCTCTCCGACGCGGAGCGCGACAAGGCGCTGAAGGTGCTGCGTGACGGCGTCGCCATGGGCCGGCTGTCGCACGACACGTTCGTACGGCGCATGGAGCTGGCCCTCGCCGCCCGCCGCGCGGACGAGCTCGCCGTGCTCACCGCCGACCTGCCCTCCGAGAGCCGGCTCTCGCGTGTCGTGTTCGGCACCGTCGAGGCGCTCTCCGGCTTCACGGTACGGCTGCGCCGGGCCTGGCAGGCCGAGCGGCTGCCGAAGCTGCTGCTGCCGCACCCCACGAGCGGCCATCCGCTCCGGATAGGCCGTGACCCCGCCAACGGACTGCGGCTGACCCACGAGACGGTGTCCCGGGTGCACGCCGAGCTCAGTCACCAGGGCGGCTTCTGGGTCCTGCGGGACCTCGGCTCCACCAACGGCACCACGGTCAACGGCCGGCGAGTGATCGGCGCCGTCATGGTCCGCGAGGGCGACCAGGTCGGCTTCGGCCGGATGTCGTTCCGCCTGGCCCTGCAGTGAGCAGCGGGGCGGCCCGCGCCGCCGCCCGACCGGATCCGTCGAGGTAAGTCCCTTTGCCTTTCGCGGTGTTGACGTGGTCGACAAGTCGTGACTGACTGTGCGTACACCATGCACATCAGGTGAATCGACGGCACCACATTTGTGGAGGTGTGCCCTGCCGCCACTCCTCCGCTACCCGACCGTCGACGAGCTCGGCGCCCGGGCGGCCGCACTCGTCGCCCGCCGCCCCCGCGACACCCGGTTGCGCCGTGTGGGCACCTCCCGCGCCGGCACCCCCCTGTGGCTGCTGTCCATCGGCCACGGCAGTCGCCAGGCCCTGGTCGTGGCCGGCCCGCACGCCAATGAGCCGGTCGGCGGCGGCACCGTGCTCCGGCTGGCCGAACGGGTCCTCGCCGACCCCCGGCTGCACGAGGGCGCCGACGCCACCTGGAACCTGCTGCTGTGCCTCGACCCCGACGGCCTGCGCCGCAACGAGGGCTGGCTGCGCGGCCCGTACGCGCTCGGCGGCTACTTCCGGCACTTCTTCCGGCCGGGCTTCCTGGAACAGCCCGAATGGCTGCCGGACGGCGCGGCCGCAGTCACGCTGCCCGAGACCCGTGCCCTGCTCGACCTCCAGGACGAGCTGCGGCCCTTCCTGCAGTGCTCCCTGCACGGCGTCGACGTCGGCGGCGGCTTCGTCGAGCTCACCCACGACCTGCCGGGCCTCGCCCAGCGCGTCGCGCACTCCGCGGCCCGCCTCGGCATCCCGCGCGAGCTCGGTCCCTACGACACCCTGTACTGGCCGGAGCTCGGCCCCGCCGTCTACCGGATCCCGAGGCCCCGCCGGGGCGATCTTGCCGCCGCGATCACCGAGGCGGCCGTGGAGTCGACCTGGTTCCATCCGCACCGGCACGGCACGGTCACGGCGGTCGTCGAAGCGCCGATGTGGGGTGTCGCCGCGGTGGAGGACGGTGCGCGGCCCGTAGATGAGGAAACGGTCCTGCGCATGGTGAGCCACACCCTCCGCCATGACACCGGCGTCCTGCAACGGCTGCTCGAACGCATCCGGCCGCACCTTCCGACCGGCCCGGAGACGGCCCGGCTGCTCGCACCGGTGGACGACTATTTACTGGTCTGTCCAGGGCTGGCCGACACCTGGGACCCCGACCGCGAGGACCCCGTCGGCGCGCACGCCCTCCCTTCGCTCAGCACCGCCCACCTGGCTGCCCTGCGCATCGCCGGGCGGCGGCTCGCCCTGCGCACCGCAGGCCTGCTGCACCAGCTCGTGACGGTCACCGGGCGCGATCCGGCCGGGGCGCTGCCCGAGCTGGACCGGCTCATCGACGAGTGGTGCGACGACTACCGGGACGGCTGCGGGGCGCGCTGGATACCGGTCGCCCGCCAGGTGGAGTACCAGGCGCGGGTGGTGCTCGCCGCGTTCGAACTCGCCGGGCGCCACGCGCCCGCGTGCTCCCGTTCGGGTGAGGCGGGGTGGAATGCCGGGGCCGCCGTGCCGATACACCGGGAATGACGCGAAGCATCTCAGCGGTACGAGGCGGCCTGCTCGCGGCAGCCGCCGCCCTCGCCCTCGGCGTGACCACGCCGCCGGCGACGGCACAGGACTCCGACTCCGGCAACTGGCTCTTCGTCACGGTCACCCGCGGCGACGGCCGCCACGGCGGGACGACACCCGGCAACCTGCTGCTGTGCGACCCGCCGCAGGGCCACGCACACGCGGCCGAGGCATGCGCGGATCTCGACCGGGTGGGCGGCGACATCAGCCGGCTCCGGCAGCAGGACGCCTTCTGCCCCATGATCTACGCGCCGGTGACCGCCCACGCGCGCGGGGAGTGGAACGGTCACCCGGTCGACTACCGGGAGACGTTCTCCAACGGCTGCGGTCTCGCGGCGCAGACGGGGGCGGTGTTCGCGGTGGACGGCTGACGCCGCTCGGCTGCACGCGCGTGTGCGGCGACGCGGTTCAGGCCGCCCGCCCGCGCGCGTGCAGCGCCGCCGCGACGACCGTGCGGGACTGGTGCTCGATCTGGTTCTCCAGCGGCACCCAGCGGGCGCGGAACCGCTCGGCGAAAGCGTCGCTCCAGGACGCCACGAGGTGCTCCAGACGCGGTGCCCCGCGGTCGTCGGTCTCCTGCAGGACCCGCAGCAGCATGGCGGCCGCCCGCAGCGGCAGCCGGCGCCCGAAGGCGTCCACGCTCCCGACGTACGCCATGGTGTCGTCGGCGGGTGGCGTGTGCGTCCAGTCCGCGGCCAGCCCGGGCACCAGGTCCAGCGCCCACTTCGCGGCCCGGAACAGGGGCCCGTCGACGCCGTCCAGCCGGGGGAGTGCCTCGGCCAGTACCCGCTCCACCTCCAGCGCGTCCCGTCGCAGCCGGGCCGCGAGCCGGCGCAGCGCCCCGGCCGGGTCCGGATGCGGAGTCGGATCGTCCACCAGGTCGCTCGCCCACATCGGCACCTCGACGACCGCGGTGAGCCCGCCGTAGCGGTGCACGTGGTACCAGGTGCTGCTGCGCGCGTCGTCCGGCATGCTCGGGTACGCCGCGCCCGCGCCCGGCGCCGGCATCACATGCACCCCGGGCCCGGAAGCGGGCCAGCCCGCCGCGTCCGAGGCGCCGGTCTCCACGGGGATGTGCAGCTCGGCGGCCGACTTCGCGAACGGCTCCGCGAGCCCGGGGACGTCCTTGGTCAGCTGCACCCAGCTGCCGCCCAGATCGGTGCCGTGCAGGGTCACCTGGAGGTACGGCCGCAGCTCGTCGATGACCCGGGTCAGGGCCCGTGTCTCGGGCGGCAGCCGGTCCGGCGGCAGTGCGGCCGGAGCCCACTCCGGCTGCTCCGGCGCGGCCGGCCGGAAGAAGCCGCGGTGGTAGTCGAAGAGGGTGCGGGGCGCCGGGGTGACGTGCAGGCTCGCCCCGTCGGGGTCCGCGCACAGCAGGAAGTGCCAGGAGATGTCTCCCCGTAACTCCCGCTCGCACAGCACCCGTTCGGCGACGGCGAGCAGGGTCGGGCCGCCCATCGGTTCGTTGGAGTGCGCACCGGCGACCACCAGGACGGCACGCCGGGCATGGCCGATGGACAGCAGATGCAGGGCTCTGCCGGCCCGCGAGACTCCCACCTGTCTCAGCGTGCACAGGGCGGGTCGGTGGGCGGCCAGTGCACGGGCGGACAGCACCAGTTCGGCAAGGGAGGGGTAGCGCAGCTCCGGCAGGAGACTCACCCCCGTCATGTCCGCCCGGCCTTCGCAATCCGCAGTACCCCATGGTCTGGTTTACGTGTCAAGGAGTCGACGGGGGAGCCTCCCGGGGGCGCCCAGTTGCATTCGATGCCGCCAGGGCCGGGACGGCCGGCTTCGGCGAGGGCGACGGGTCCGGGCGGCCGGAGTACCGCACCGCGCCCGCCTGCACCGATGGGCGCCGGGCGCACAGGCGTGCGAGGCGTCCGGCCGCTCGCCACCATGTGCCGGTCGTCGTATACGGGCCTCCGGTGTGTGCGCGGGTCCGAGCCGGTCGCGAGGCGGTACCCGAGGCGCCCGGCAGAGCCGCACACGCCCGGAGCGCGCGCCCGGCCGGCCCCGCCCTCCTCATTCCGCCGACGCGTCCCCCACCCGCTCCAGCAACGCCACCGGAAGCCGCCCGAAGAGCTCCTCCACGCGTGCGTGCCCGGTGAACTGCCGCTCCGGGGCCAGCGCATCGGCCCACCGCCCCGGCGGCAGCGGCAGCAGCGTCCCGCGCCAGCCACCCGATCGCGTCAGTCCCAGCGACAGCCGCGTCACGGCGGTGAGGACCTGTCCGGACCGTACGAAGGCCACGCAGTGGCCGGCGGCCGGTCCCTCGGCGGTGAGCGGTGCGTACGACGCCGAGTCGCCGAACACCTCGGGGCGCCGCGAGCGCAGCCGCAGTGCCGCCGCCGTCACCGCACCCTTGTCGCCGGGGTCCTGGTGCGGGAAGTGCACGGCCCGGCGGTTGTCCGGGTCGACCAGCGCCCGGTACTCGTCCTCGGTGCCCTGGTAGACGTCCGGGACGCCCGGCATCGTGAGCTGGGTCAGGGCCGTGCCGAGCACGTTCGCCCGGACGTGCGGCTCCAGAGCGCTCCGGAAGGCCGCCACACGCTCTCCCGGCGCCCCGCACGGGCCCGCCGCGACGAACGCCGCCACCGCCTCCTCGTACGGTGGCTCCTGCTCCGTCCAGCTGGTGTACAGCCCGGCCTCGCGCACGTGCTTCAGCAGCGCCTCGCGCACCCGCCCGACGTCCGCCTCGCCCAGCCCGAACACCGTCTGCCAGGCGGCCCACGCCAGTTGTGCGTCCGGCACCCCCTCGCCGTCGCGGGTCACCTCGGCCAGGACGTCCGCCCAGCGCTGCGGGCACTCGGTCAGCACGGCCAGCGCGGCCCGTACGTCGGCGCTGCGCTTGGTGTCGTGCGTCGAGACGACCGTGCCGGTCGCGGGCCAGTCGCGCTGCACGCGCGCGCAGTACGCGTGGAACTCCTCCGGCGCGACGGCGGGGCTTCCCGGGTTCCCGCCCACCTCGGTCGCCGACAGCAGCGGCACATAGCGGTAGAACGCCGTGTCCTCCACGGACTTGGCCCGCAGCGCCGAAGCCGTCTGCGCGAACCGCGTCCTGAACTCCGGCTGCTCCGGCCCGTCCCCGGCCCGCCCGAGCACCAGATCGCGCACCACGTCGACCGCGGCGGCCTCCTCGGGCACGACGAACGCGAGCCGGGCCTCGGCGGCGGCCGCCTCGGTGACCACACGGGCCGCGTCACCGGAGGCGTAGGGCCGGTACACCTCCAGCCGGACCAGGAGTTCCTGGAGCGCGGTCCGCAGCGCCCAGGGCGCCCGGTCGCGCAGCGCGGGCTCCGGGGAGGTCGCGCACACCCGGCTCGCGACCCGCGTCAGCCGGTCGACCTCCGCGGCCAGCTCGTGCGTGAGCACCTTGTACGCCGCCCGCCGCACCGTCGCCTCCCAGTCGCCGCCCCGGTCCGTCTGCGGAGCCGCGAACCGGCGGTACAGGCCGAGGAGTTCCCCGAACCCGGCCGGGTCGGTGAAGAGGCCGTCGACGTGCCGCAGGGCGTCGTAGCCGGTGGTGCCGGCGACCGGCCAGGAGGCGGGCAGGTGCTCACCGTCCGACAGGATCTTCTCCACCACCGTCCAGCGCCCGCCGGTCGCCTCGTGCAGCCGCCGGAGGTAGCCGTCGGGGTCGGCCAGACCGTCGGGGTGGTCGATGCGCAGCCCGTCGATCACGCCCTCGTGCAGCAGCTGGAGGATCTTCGCGTGCGTGGCGTCGAACACCTCCGGCTCCTCGACCCGCACCCCGATCAGCTCCGAGATGCTGAAGAACCGCCGGTAGTTCAGCTCCGTGCGGGCCAGCCGCCACCACGCCGGGCGGTAGAACTGCGCGTCCAGGAGCTCGGGCAGCGGCCGTCCCGCGGTGCCCTCGCGCAGCGGGAACACATGGTCGTAGTAGCGCAGGACCTCGCCGTCGACCTCCAGCCGGTCCAGTTCCTCACCGAGCGGATGCCCCAGCACCGGCAGCAGCACCTTGCCGCCCTGAGCCTCCCAGTCGATGTCGAACCAGCGCGCGTACGGCGACTTGGGCCCCTCGCGCAGCACCTCCCACAGGGCGCGGTTGTGACGCGGGGACATGGCCATGTGGTTCGGCACGATGTCCACCACCAGGCCGAGCCCGTGCTCCCGCGCGGTGCGGGCCAGTGCGCGCAGTCCCTCCTCGCCGCCCAGTTCCTCACGCACGCGCGCGTGGTCCACGACGTCGTAGCCGTGCCCCGAACCCGGGACCGCCTCCAGGACGGGGGACAGATGCAGATGCGAGACGCCGAGCGAGGCCAGGTACGGCACGGCCGCCGCGGCGGCCCCGAAGGGGAACGCGGGCTGCAGCTGCAACCGGTAGGTGGCGGTCGGCACCGTCGGGTCAGGTCGCTCAGGTGTCATGGAAACGTACGTACCCGCCCTGCCGCCCTTCGTGTCATCGTCCCCTCCACTGGCGCTGCTCGGGGCCCGCACCGGGGCGACGGTGCCGCAGACCGGACCGATGGCCCGCGCCCGCCCGGTCGCGCTCGCCCGCCGGGCCGGGGCCCGCGACGCCTTTGCTGTGGACTGAGGCTCTGCCCGCCCTCTACGGCTGCCCGCCGGGCCGGGGCCCGCGACGCCTTTGGTGTGGACCGAG
Organism: Streptomyces sp. bgisy027; assembly: GCF_057710365.1. NCBI lineage: Bacteria > Bacillati > Actinomycetota > Actinomycetes > Kitasatosporales > Streptomycetaceae > Streptomyces > Streptomyces sp. bgisy027. The sequence goes on along the minus strand of NZ_JBYIVZ010000008.1, from coordinate 120,568 downwards.
GCTCTGCCCGCCCTCTACGGCTGCCCGCCGGGCCGGGGCCCGCGACGCCTTTGCTGTGGACCGAGGCCCTGCTCGCCCTCTACGGCACCGTCACCGTCACCGTCCTCGGCGTCGCCTACGCCCCGCACCTCGTCACGGTCTTCGCGCTCACCGAGCGCGTGGTGCCGCCCGCGCGGCTCGTACGGCCCCTCGGCGGCCTTCGGGGCGGCGCGCCTCGCCGCGGCGCTCGCCTGCCCGATCGGGCTGACGGCACGCCCGGAGTCGTACGCCGGACGCACCGTCGAGGACCACCTGCACGCGCGCGTGCCCGACGGGCCGCGCACCGGCACCGCACCCTAGGCCGGCCGCTGCAACACCGTCATGCTGCGGTCCACCAGCGTCAGCCGGTCCCCGCCCTCCACCTTCGCTCCCGTCCCCGGCGGCACCCCGTCCGCGCGGCCGGTGTCGACGACCACCTGCCACTGGCGGCCGTGATTGACCGGCACGACGAAGTCGAAGGTCTTCGGGGAGGCGTTGAACATCAGCAGGAACGAGTCGTCCGCGATGCGCTCGCCGCGCGAGCCCGGCTCCGAGATCGCGTTGCCGTTCAGGAACACCGTCAGCGCGGACGCCTGCGCCCGGTCCCAGTCCCGCTGGGTCATCTCGTTGCCCTGCGGAGTGAACCAGGCGATGTCCGAGAGGTCGTCGTGCGTCCCCTCGACCGGCCGGCCGTGGAAGAAGCGCCGCCTGCGGAAGACCGGATGGTCCCGCCTGAGCCACACCATCGCGCGCGTGAAGTCGAGCAGCTCGCGGGACAGCCCCTCCGCTGCCCCGTCGCCACCCGCCGGGTCGCCGTCCTGCGGCCACCGCACCCACGCCAGTTCGCTGTCCTGGCAGTACGCGTTGTTGTTGCCGCGCTGCGTGCGCGCGAACTCGTCGCCGTGACTGATCATCGGCACGCCCTGGGACAGCATCAGCGTCGCGACGAAGTTACGCATCTGGCGGGCGCGCAGTGCCAGGACCGCACAGTCCTCGGTCTCGCCCTCGGCGCCGCAGTTCCAGGAGCGGTTGTGGCTCTCGCCGTCGCGGTTGTCCTCGCCGTTGGCGTGGTTGTGCTTGTCGTCGTACGAGACGAGGTCGTGCAGTGTGAACCCGTCGTGGCAGGTCACGAAATTGATGGAGGCCAGCGGGCGCCGCCCGTCGTCCTGGTACAGGTCGGAGGAGCCGGTCAGCCGGGACGCGAACTCCGCGAGGGCGCGCGGCTCGCCGCGCCACAGGTCCCGCACGGTGTCGCGGTACTTGCCGTTCCACTCGGTCCACAGCGGCGGGAAGTTGCCCACCTGGTAGCCGCCCTCGCCCACGTCCCACGGCTCGGCGATCAGCTTCACCTGGGAGACGACCGGGTCCTGCTGCACCAGGTCGAAGAACGACGACAGCCGGTCCACCTCGTGGAACTGCCGGGCCAGTGTCGCCGCGAGGTCGAAGCGGAAGCCGTCGACGTGCATCTCGGTGACCCAGTAGCGCAGCGAGTCCATGATCAGCTGGAGGACGTGCGGGGACCGCATGAGCAGCGAGTTCCCGGTCCCGGTGGTGTCCATGTAGTAGCGCGGGTCGTCGGTGAGCCGGTAGTACTGCGGGTTGTCCAGGCCCCGGAAGGACAGCGTGGGGCCCAGGTGGTTGCCCTCGGCCGTGTGGTTGTAGACCACGTCGAGGATCACCTCGATGCCGGCCTCGTGCAGCGCCCGCACCGCCGACTTGAACTCCAGGACCTGCTGGCCGCGGTCGCCCCAGGAGGCGTACGCGTTGTGCGGGGCGAAGAAGCCGAGGGTGTTGTAGCCCCAGTAGTTGTTCAGGCCCATGTCGACCAGGCGGTGGTCGTTCACGAACTGGTGGACCGGCATCAGCTCCAGCGCCGTGACGCCCAGCTCGGTGAGGTGCTCGATGACCGCCGGGTGCGCGAGGGCGGCGTAGGTGCCGCGCAGCTCCTCGGGCAGCCCCGGGTGACGCATCGTCAGGCCCTTGACATGGGCCTCGTAGATCACCGTGTGGTGGTACTCGGTGCGCGGGCGGCGGTCGTCGCCCCAGTCGAAGTACGGGTTGACCACGACCGACGACATCGTGTGCGGCGCCGAGTCCAGGTCGTTGCGCCGGTCGGGTTCGTCGAAGTGGTAGCCGTACACCTCCTCGCCCCAGCGGATCGAGCCGCTGATCGCCTTCGCGTACGGGTCCAGCAGCAGCTTCGCGGAGTTGCAGCGCAGTCCCCGCTCCGGGGCGTACGGGCCGTGCACCCGGAAGCCGTACCGCTGCCCGGGCATGACGCCCGGCAGGTACGCGTGCCGTACGAACGCGTCGCTCTCCCGCAGTTCCACCGCCGTCTCCGAGCCGTCGTCGTGCAGCAGACACAGCTCTACTCGGTCCGCGGCCTCCGTGAAGACCGCGAAATTCGTGCCGGCGCCGTCGTACGTGGCACCGAGTGGATATGCCTCTCCAGGCCAGACCTGCATGGACACGACTCTTTCAGCCGGAGCGCGCCACCGGGGGCGCCTTGACATCGAGTCTCCCCGAAAGTGATGGAACCACCCCTGACTTACGTCCCTCTTACCCGGCGACCAGTGCATACGCGGTATGCCAAACCAGTGGGGCCGACACGTACTCCCGGGGATGCAGGGGGAGTAGGGGGAAGATGTGCGCAAGATAGTGCACCGCCATCTGGGCAAGGTGGTGGCGGGTGCGGCCATCGCGGTGGCCGGGACGGCCGTGATGGTCGGGATCACCCTGCCGGGGACGGCGGGGGCCGACGAAACGGGAGGGAACAACGGCGGTCAGGCAGCCCAGCAGGCCGCACAGGGGCAGGGGGCCGGCGCGGTGCCGCCGGGCGTCGTCGAGCAGGCCCCGAACGAGGGTGAGAAGGGCACGGGCAACGACCCGCTGACCGACGACGAGATGGACCGGGCCGCACAGCTCGCGGCGAGCCCGCAGCTGCGCAGCGCCGGCGAGGACGTCGAGGGCGACCGCGGCCCGCAGCGCCTCGGCGTCGACATCGCCGAGCCCGACGCCGACGAACTGGGCGACGCGAACGCGCCGCGCCGGGCCGAGGTGTCGTTCTACGACTACAAGGCCGACGCGCTCGTCACCCGGATCGTCAACCTCGACACCGGGAAGGTCGAGCAGACCGCCACCGAGCACGGCGTCCAGCCGCCGCTGAGCCGTGACGAGTACGCCGAGGCGGCGAAGATCCTGATCGCCGACCCGCTGGGCGCGGACATGAAGGCGGACTTCAAGGACGCCACCGACAAGGAGCTCACCTCCCCGGAGCAGCTGCTGCTCAACGGCGCCGTGTACCGGGCCAGTCCCGGTGCCCAGCCCGCCGCGCTCGACAAGTGCGGCGAACACCGCTGCGTGCGGCTGTTCCCGAAGGTCAAGAACGGGCCCTGGATCGACGCCCGCTCCTTCGTGATCGACCTGAGCGCCCGCAAGGTCGCGAAGCTCGACATGCGCTGACCCGCACTCGGTTCGCTTTTCCAACTCGCACGCCGGTACCGACCTCTCGCGTACCGGCACCTCACGTACTTGCACCTCCTGTAAGGGAGTCATTTCTTCATGCGCGTGAACAGAATGAGCCGCGCCCGCAAGGGTGCCGCCGTGGGCCTGTCCATGGCCGCGCTGGCCGCCGGCGCGACCACCGGCGCCGGGTCCGCCTCCGCCCAGCCGAAGGCCGCCCCGGCCCCGGCCGCCGAGTGTGCCGCCGCCTACCGCATCGAGCAGAAGCTCACCGGCGGCACCACCTGGCGGATGTGCTGGCGCTACGACGGCAAGGCCGGACTCGTCCTGGAGAAGATCTCCTACCAGCCCAAGGGCGAGACCAAGCCGATCAAGGTCCTCAACAGCGCCCGGCTCGGCCAGATCCACGTCCCCTACGACGACGGAAGCGTCGAGTACGACGACCTCACGGGCTTCGGCTTCGCCCAGGGCCTGATGAACCTCAACCCCGCGGAGTGCCCCGGGGGCACCATCAAGACCGTCAAGGTCCCCGAGGCCTGGCAGGACCCGAACGTCAAGGGCCTGTGCACCACGACCCGCGCGCGGGGGCACGCCTACCGCATGCAGGGCGACACCGCCAACAAGGTCTACCAGGCCCAGAGCAAGGACCTGCTCGTCTACACGGTCAACCAGGTCGGCTGGTACGAGTACATGACCGAGTGGCGCTTCCAGGACGACGGCACGGTCACCATGAACGTCGGGGCCACCGGCAGCCTGTCGTACGACGACTACGACGCAGGCGACGGCCGCGGCTGGCCCATCGGCAAGGGCGACCGGGCCAAGGCCACCAGCCACAGCCACAACGTCTTCTGGCGCCTCGACTTCGGCCTGGACGGCTCCACCAAGAACCGCGTCGAACAGTACGACTCGACCGTGTCCGCGACCGCCGCCGGTGACCGCGCCCCGAAGATCAGGACCACCGTCACCAAGGTCGGCAAGGAACGCGCGGGCGACGCCAAGGCCTACCGCTGGTGGCGCGTGGTCAGCGCGACGGGCAAGAACAAGGACGGCCACGCGCGCTCGTACGAGATCGTCCCCGGCGCCACCACCAAGTACGCGGGCCGCGGCTTCACCAAGCACGACCTGTACTTCACCGAGTACAACAAGTGCGAGAAGTTCGCCACCAACAACCCCGGTTGCGGCAACGGCCACCCCAAGTCCGTGGACAAGTGGGTCGGCGGCCAGGCCCTCAAGCACCCGATCACCTGGATGAACGTGGGCTTCCACCACATCGCCCGGGACGAGGACCAGCAGCCCATGCCCGTCCACTGGCAGGGATTCTCCATCGTCCCGCGTGACGTCACGGCTATGAATCCGCTCACTCCGAGCGAGCTCGCGTGGCAGAACGGGCACTGGCGGCCTCGTAGTTGAGAAACGACCCTGTCCATCCGGCTGCACCGCCCACCGCTCGCGGAGTACCCTTCCTTGATCGTTGAGACGGGGAGTGCTCGGGGGAGCGGAAGGCGGTGCGCGGGTGGGCTCGGGAGGGCTGGAGTTGCCCCCTGGTGACGAGGGTCACGAGGGGAACTCCACAGAGGTCCCACCCGGCACGGTGTCCCTGGCCCGGCCGATGGAGACGAGTTCCATCGGCCCGGAGCTGGACTGGGACCCCGACGCCTGGCGCGAGGTGCGTACGCGCGCCCGACGAGCGGGCCGGGCCTACATCTGGCTGAACCTCGTCGAGCAGCGGCTGCGCGCGGTCGTGGCCGCCGTACTGCGCCCCATCTACGAACCCGTCCACGGCGACGAGTGGGTCGTCGCGGCCGCCGGCCCGGCCGGCCAGGAGTGGGTGCAGCGCGCGGTCGCCGTACGTGAGGTCAGCCGCCGCAAGGGGTATCTGCTGGACCCCGCCGACGACAACGTCCTCAGCTTCCTGACGCTGCCGCAGCTGCGCGAGCTGATGGTGCAGCACTGGCCCTGCTTCGAGCCGTACGTCGACGACCGCCGGGACGTCGAACTCGCCCTGGACGAGCTCGAGGTGACCCGCAACGTCGTCTCCCGCAACCGGGCCCTGTCCGAGGCGGTCCTCAACCAGGCCGAGCGCGCCTCCGCGCGGCTGCTGGAGGTCCTCGGCGGCAGCGGCGACGTGCCCTCGGCCCGCCGGCTGCCCATCGACGCGGTCGAGGACCTGGTCGGCGACCGCTACGCCGACGTCGTCGCCGTGCACCCCGACCGGGTACGGCTGCTGCGCCAGTTCCCGGCCGAGGACATCTTCGGCGGCGCCCGCCGGCTCGACGCCATCGGCATCGGCCTCAACCTGCTCGTGCAGAACTTCTCCGGACGGCGCCTGGTGCGCCTGGCCGAATCCGGCTGCCGGGTGCGGTTGCTGTTCCTGAACCCGGCCTCCAGCGCGGTCAAGCGGCGCGAGCGCGAACTCGGCATCAGACGCGGCGAGCTGAGTCGCGCGGTCGAGATGAACATCCTGCACATGCGCCGGGTGCGGTCCCGGCTGCGGGACCCCGGAGCCTTCGAGATCCAGGTCTTCGACGAGACGCCCCGCTTCACGGCGTACCTCGTGGACGGCGACGGCGCCGACGGAGTGGCGGTCGTGCAGACGTATCTGAGGCGGACACGGGGCCTGGAGGCGCCGGTCCTGGTACTGCGCAACGGCACCCGGGTGGTCAAGTCGGACGAGATCGACGAAGGCGGGCTCTTCCCGACGTACCGCGAGGAGTTCGAACTCATGTGGGCGGATTCACGGCCGGTGTCCTGAACTGTCCCGAGGTGGCCGACGGCCACCCACGACCGGCCCCGGCCTCGGGGGCGCACAAGCGGAATGCGGTCCTCTGATTGTCAGTGGCACATGGGAAGGTGGAGACCACTGGGGGAACGCACCACCAAGAAGGGGGACCGCCCATGGGCTGGCACCGTGAGCTGCTGATCGGTTTCGACCTGGAGACGACCGGTACGGATCCGCGCGAGGCGCGCATCGTCACCGGCGCCGTGATCGAGGTCAGGGACGGGCGGCCCATCGGGCACAAGGAGTGGCTGGCGGATCCGGGCGTGGAGATCCCGGCGGATGCCGTCGCGGTCCACGGCATCAGCAACGAACGCGCGGCCGCCGAGGGCCGCCCCGCCGACCAGGTGGCGGACGCCATCGCGGACGTCCTGGTCACCTACTGGAACACGGGCGTACCGGTCGTCGCGTACAACGCCGCCTTCGACCTGAGCCTGCTCTCCGCCGAACTGCGGCGGTACGGACTGCCGTCCCTGCGCGACCGTCTGGGCGGCCGGGAACCCGCCCCGGTCATCGACCCGTACACCATCGACCGCTGGGCCGACCGCTACCGCAGGGGCAAGCGCAACCTCGAAGCGGTCTGCCGGGAGTACGGCATCGTCCTCGACTCCGCGCACGACGCCTCCGCCGACGCGCTCGCCGCGGCCCGGCTCGCCTGCGCGATAGCCGCCCGCCACCCCAAGATCGCGGGCCTCGGCCCGGCGGAGCTGCACCGCCGCCAGATCGAGTGGTACGCGAAGTGGGCGGCGGACTTCCAGAACTTCCTGCGCCGCAAGGGCGACGCGAGCGCGGTGGTCGACGGGACGTGGCCGCTGCGCGAGCCGGCGGACGAGACGGTCTGAGAAGGGTGTCCCTTCGCGCGCCTACGCGGCCGCGGCGATGCGTTCGACACGGGGCTCGGCCAGCCGTTCGTAGTCGGCGCCGGAGATGAGCAGCGACCGGTCGAGGCGGGCCGCGTTGAAGTACAGCTTCGCCCGGCCGACGACGTCCGGATCCGCGACGACCTCGAGGTCGGGATCGAAGCTGAACGGCAGGACCGTGCCGGGGACGGCGTGGGCCAGCCGCTCGGCGGTCTCCGCGTCGCTGAAGCCGACGTAGCGGGCGCCGAACAGCGCCCGGACGGCGTCCAGGTCCACGCGCCGGTCTCCCGGCACGACCGCGAGGACATGACGTGTCGTGCGCCGGTCCACCTTGACCCGCAGCACGATGCACTTCGCGGCCTCCGAGGCCGGGTGCCCGCGCAGCGCGCAGACGGCCTCGGTGCCGCCCTCGGGCTCGTGGTCGATGAGGCGGTAGTCGACGTGGGCGGCGTCGAGCAGGGCGATCAGGTGGTCGTAGGTGTCGTGGTGGGTGTGCTCGGGCATGCGGAGTCCTTGTCGAGGGTGTCGGCGGGTGGGAGCCGGTGTTCCGGTGCGCGTCGGTGGGCGCGCTCCACCGCCTGGCCCCAGTAGGTGCCGGCGACCATGAGGGCCGCCCCGAGGCCGGTGAGCGGGGTCAGGCGGTCGCCGCCGAGGGCCACGCCCACCGCGACCGCCCAGACCGGCTCGGTGCCCAGCAGCAGGCTGGCCCGGCTGGCGGAGGTGCGCTGCACGGCCCAGGTCTGGGCGAGGAAGGCGAACACGCTGCAGAACAGGGCGAGATAGACGAGCTGGGCCCAGGTCGCCGGGTCGGAGCGGACCAGCGTCGGCAGGTCCTGGGCCACGACCGGCAGGAACAGGGCGGTGCCGACGAGCGTCTGCACGGTCGTCAGCTGCAACGGACGGACCGCCCGCCCGGCGGTCAGGCGGCCGACGAGGGCGACATGCACGGCCCGGATCAGCGCGGCGCCGAGCATCAGCAGGTCGCCGAGACGGGGCTCGTGGAAGCCGTTGCCGGACATCAGCAGTCCGACGGCCAGGACGCAGACGGCGGTCGCGGCGAAGAAGGAGGCGGGCAGCGGGCCGCGGCGGCCGCCGCGGTCGAGGAGCGGGGTGAGGACGATGGTCAGGCTGATGATGAGGCCGGCGTTGGCGGCGCTGGTGTGGGCGACGCCGTACGTCTCCACGACCAGGACCGCCGCCTGGGTCAGGCCCAGGGGCACCCCGATCCGCAGCTCGTCCCGGGTCCACGGGTGCGCCCCGCGCCGCCGGGCGGCGACCAGACCGAGACAGGTGAGCGCGGACAGGGCGTAGCGGGCGAACAGGACGAGCAGGACGGGCAGGGCCGCGGTCGCCGTCTGGGCGGACAGATAGCTGGAACCCCAGACGAGCGCGACAAGGAGGAGTACCGCATCGGTACGGCGGACGTCGGACACCCGCCCACCGTGCACCGGAGACGTCCTTGAAGCCCAGTACCACTTTCTAAAACGATCATTTAGCAGCCCTACATCATCGACCTACACTGGGGCGATGGACGAAAGGCAGCTGCGGATCCTCCGGGAGCTCGGCGAACTGGGGAGTGTCACGGCGGTCGCCGAGGCGCTGCTCGTGACACCGTCGGCGATCTCCCAGCAGTTGCGGCTGCTCCAGCGGTCGATCCCCGTGCCGCTCACCGAGCGGCAGGGACGCCGTCTGGTCCTCACCGACGCCGGGCAGGCGCTGGCGGGCGCGGCCGTGGAGGTCGAGACGGCACTCGCGCGGGCCCGGCACACGGTCGAGGAGTTCGTGCAGCGGCCGCACGGGGAGGTGTCGGTGGCGGCGTTCCACAGCGCGGGCACCGCGTTCTTCCCGCTGCTGGTCCGCGCGCTGGCCGGGCCGGGCGGACCGGCGCCGAGGCTCGTCGACGAGGATGTGCCGCAGGAGGACTTCCCCCGGCTCACCCGGGAGTACGACATCGTCCTCGCCCACCGGCTGGACCACGCCCCGCCCTGGCCGGACACGGTGGCCGTGACGACGCTGCTGCGTGAGCCGCTGGACGTGGCCATGCCCGCCGACCACCCCCTGGCCGCCAAGCGCCGCGTCACCCCGCGCGACGTGGCGGACGAGTCCTGGATCACCGTGCACGACGGCTTCCCGGTGCTGGCGGTCATCGAGGCGATCGCGGCATCGGCCGGGCGGCGCCTGCATCTGGCCCACCGCATCAACGAGTTCGCGGTCGTCGCGCAGGTGGTGGCCGCCGGCGGCGGTATCGCGCTGATGCCGCGCTGGACGATGCCCCGGCATCCGGCGCTGATCCTGAGACCGCTGAGCGGCGTCCAGGCCAGACGTCACATCGACGCCCTGTACCGCCCGGAACGCACGGCCAGATCGGCGGTCCGCACGGTACTGGCCGAGTTGCGCCGCGCCGCAAGCAACATCCAGCACCAGCAGTCCGACGGCGGGACCACGCCCCACAGGGGCGCGGGGAACCGCGCGACCAGCCACGAACCACCCGCAGTCGCCCGCGCACCAGGAGCCCCCACCCCGTAGGCGCTCAGAACGAATGCCACCGCACGGTCTCGTCCCCGTCCCGCAAGGACGCCACCCGCCGCTCGAACTCCGCCAACGCCCGCGGATTGCCCGGCGCGTGCTGAGCCACCCACGCGCAACTCGCCGTCTCCCGCGCCCCGCGCAGCACCGAACAGCCCTCCCACTCGCGCACGTCCCAGCCATAGGTCCCGACAAACGACTCGTAGGCCGCCGCGGGCAACCCGTACCGGTCCCGCGAGAGCGCCATGACCACCAGGTCGTGCTCGCGCAGATCGAAGGCGAAGGTCTCCAGGTCGACCAGCACCGGCCCGTCCGCCCCCACATGCACATTGCGCGGCAGCGCGTCCCCATGGATGGGCCCGGGCGCCACATGGGGCGTGAGCCCCGCCGCGGCCGCCGCGAACCCGTCCCGCCGCTCCCGCAGATACGCCGCGTCCGCCGGATCGATCGCGTCACCGGCGAGCCGCAGCCAGCGCTCCACCCCGCCCAGCAACTCACGCGGCGGCAGGGCGAAGGAGGGCGCGGGCAGCGCGTGCACGACCCGAAGCAGTTCGGCCAAATCCCGTGGCCCGGCGGGCCGTACCGGATCCGGCAGCCGGTGCCACACGGTCACCGGATGGCCCTGAACCAGACGCGCCTTCGGCTCGGCCGCCCGCACCGCGGGCACGCCCGCCTCCGCCAGCCACACCGCGATGTCCAGCTCGCGCCGCGCCCGGTCGAGGAGTTCGGCGTCACGGCCGACCTTGACGGCCAGGTCACCGGCGGCGAAGACCGCGTTCTCGCCCAGGGCGAGCAGCCGGGCGTCCCGCGCCGGCCCCGGCAGCACCTCCGCCGCGGCCAGTACGTCCCGCGCCCGTGCCTCGTCCATCGTCCGCCTCCGTGTGCTCGCCCGCCGCCAGGATCGGCGTCGGATTCCCGCCATCCGCGCTCAGTCTCGCATTTCCACAGGTCGGACCGCGTGCGCGCGGCCTTGACGGGGGTACGGCGCCTTCACGACCATGACCGGGCCCACCCGAGCCGCACAAAGGGGCTGATTCCGTGACATCGGTGACCGAGGCGGAAAAGGCGGTGAGACCTGCGCCGGGCGGCAAGGAGGGGCGCGGCGTCATGGACCGTGGCGCCTGGTTCCTGGTCCTGCCCGCGCTGATCCCCATCCTGGTCCTGAGCGTCGGTCCGCTGCTGTACGGCATCGCGCTGTCCTTCACCGACGCCCAGTCCGGGCGGACCCGGCCCACCCAGTGGATCGGCGCGCTCAACTTCACGGACCTGCTGCACGACACACTGTTCTGGGAGTCGTTCCGGATCGGTCTGGTCTGGGCGGTCTGCGTCACCGTCCCGCAGTTCCTGCTGGCGCTCGGCCTCGCCCTCCTGCTCAACGAGGACCTGCGCCTGCGCTGGCTCGCCCGTGCCCTCGCGATCGTCCCGTGGGCCATGCCCGAGGTCGTCGTCGGTGTGATGTGGCGACTGGTCTACAACCCCGACGCGGGCATCCTCAACGAGACGATCCGCGACCTGGGTCTCGGTGACGGCCGCGACTGGCTGAGCGGGCTCGGCACCGCCCTGCCGGCCGTCGTCGTCGTGGGCATCTGGGCGGGCATGCCGACCACGACGGTCGCCCTGCTCGCGGGCCTCCAGAACACCCCGCGCGAACTGCACGAGGCGGCGGCCGTGGACGGCGCCGGCGCCTGGCGCCGCTTCCGCACGGTCACCTGGCCCGCGCTGAGGCCCGTCGCCCTGTCCATCACGGCGCTCAACCTCATCTGGAACTTCAACTCCTTCGCCCTGGTCTACGTCCTCACCAGCGGCGGCCCCGGCGGCCGCACCCGCCTGCCGATGCTCTTCGCCTACGAAGAGGCCTTCCGCTACGGGCAGTTCGGCTACGCGGCGGCGATGGGATGCGTGATGGTCGCGGTGATCTCGGTACTGCTCGCGCTCTTCCTCGTCGGCCGGCTCAGGGGAGGCGCCGAGGCATGAGGACCAGCCGAACCGCCCGCGCCGGACAGTACGTGGCCCTGCTCGCGTACCTCGTCTTCCTGGCCTTCCCGTTCCTGTGGCTGATCTCGACCGCCTTCAAGCCTCCGCGTGAGCTGGGCAGCCTGCATCCCACCTGGATCCCGAGGGACCCCACACTCGCCAACTTCCGTCAGGCCTTCGACGAACAGCCACTGCTGCACGCCGCCCTCAACTCCCTGATCGCCGCCCTCGGCGCCGCCCTCGTCGCCGTGCTGCTCGCGACCCCGATGGCGTATGTCATGGCCCGCCACCGCACCCGGCTCGCCCGGGCGGCGACCGGCTGGGTGGTCGTCAGCCAGGCCTTCCCGCTGGTCCTGGTGATCATCCCGCTGTTCCTGGTGCTGAAGAACCTGCGGCTGATCAACTCGATGCCCGGACTGATCATGGTGTACGTGGTGTGGGCGCTGCCGTTCGCGCTGTGGATGCTCGTCGGCTACGTCCGCGCGGTGCCGCCCGAGCTGGAGGAGGCGGCGGCGGTCGACGGGGCCGGGCGCCTGCGGACCCTGGTCTCGGTGACCGCCCCGCTGCTGGCGCCCGGGATCGTCGCGACGGCGATGTTCGCGTTCGTCACGGCGTGGAACGAGTTCTTCTTCGCCCTCGTCCTGCTGAAGACCCCGGAGAAACAGACCCTGCCGGTGATCCTCACGCACTTCATCGGTGCGGAGGGCGTCGCCGACCTCGGCCCGCTGGCCGCCGCCGCGTTCCTCGCGACGCTGCCCTCGCTGGTCGTGTTCGCGCTCATCCAGCGAAGGATCACGGGCGGCATGCTCGCCGGGGCGGTGAAGAACTGATGCGTACGAGAATGCTGTTGGGCTGCCTGGCTCTGGTGCTGCTGCTCGCCGGGTGCAGCGGCGGCGGCGACTCCGCGGGTGGCCGCATCACCCTGCGCTTCCAGTCCCTGGCCTGGCAGGAGGAGTCCGTCCAGGCCAACGAGGAGCTGGTGAAGGAGTGGAACGCGAGTCACCCCGACGTCGAGGTCGAGTACGTGCAGGGCAGTTGGGACGGCGTCCACGACCAGCTCCTCACCTCCTTCGAGGGCGGTGAGGCCCCGGACATCATCCACGACGCCTCGGACGACCTCGCGGACTTCGCGTACGGCGGCTACCTCGCCGAACTGACCGACCTGCTGCCCGCACGGCTCAGGTCCGGCATCCCGCGGCGCAGTTGGGAGACGGCGACCTTCGGGGACGGGATCTACGGCGTGCCGTTCCTCCAGGAGCCGCGGGTGCTGGTCGCCAACGCGAAGTGGCTCAAGCAGGCGGGCGTACGCATTCCGACCCCCGAACGGCCCTGGAGCTGGGCCGAGTTCCGGGCGGTCACCGAGCGGCTCAGCGGGGACGGCAAGTACGGCGTGGCCTGGCCGCTCAAGGAGCCCGTCTCCGCCACCCTCAATCTGTCGCTGTCGTCCGGCGGCCGGCTCTTCCACCGGGACGCCGACGGCAAGGTGACCGTGCGCTTCGGGACGGACGACGAGGTCATGCCGCGCACCGTCCACGACCAGGTCAACGCCGACCGCAGCGCCTCCCCGACGACCCTGGGCAGCGGCGGCTCGGACACCCTGCCCGGCTTCTTCGGCGGCCGGTACGCGATGGTCCCGCTCGGCTTCTCCTACCGGCAGCAGATCGTGCAGCAGGCCCCCGAGGGCTTCGACTGGCAGGTGCTGCCCGCCCCGGCCGGCGCCGACGGACTCACCCAGGGCGTCAGTCCGCAGACCCTGTCCATCGCGGAGGACAGCCCGCACAAACGGGAGGCGGCCGAGTTCATCGACTTCCTGCTGCGCCCCGACAACATGGTGCGGCTGGCCCTGGGCGACTGGATGCTCCCCACCGGCACCGAGGCCCTGAAGGACCCGGCCCTGCACACGACCGAGAACGACTGGGCCACCGGCACCGCCCTCGCCGCACATCTGCGCTCGGCGCCCGCGCAGTCGGTACGCGGCTACCCGGAGTGGAAGGACAAGATCGCCACGCCCGCGTTCCAGGAGTACTACAGCGGAGCCATCGGCCTGGACGAACTGCGCGAGCGGCTGGAGGAGGACGGGAACCTCGTCCTGGCCCGCTATCAGCGCTGACCCGGCGCCGTCGCCGTTATTCGGTTGTCCTCGTCCTTCCTCCTGTCTTCCGGTCAGGGCCTTCGTCTGCCCTTCCCGCTCTCCACGGAAGACAAGGACCGCAGGCCATGACCCGTCCCACCCTCGTATCCCGCGCGCTCTCCCGGACTTTCCCCGCCGACCGCACGGCCGCCGGACGACTCGCCTACGAGCTGCACGCGTCGTCCCGAGGGCCCTCGTCGGCGAGGTGCCGCCGGGGGCGTGGCCGAGCCTGCACGAGGTGCTGGGGGTGCCCACGACACGAAAGCGAGTTGCACGAGACGTATCGTCTCGATTAGCGTCGGGGTCATGACCAGTCCCGCTCACATCGCCATGTTCTCCATCGCCGCGCACGGCCACGTGAACCCCAGCCTCGAAGTGATCCGCGAGCTCGTGGCACGCGGGCACCGGGTCACCTACGCGATCCCGCCGGCCTTCGCCGAGAAGGTCGCCGCCACCGGCGCCGAGCCGAAGCTCTGGAACTCCACGCTGCCGGGCCCCGACGCCGACCCGCAGGCGTGGGGGAGCACCCTGCTGGACAACGTCGAGCCGTTCCTGGCCGACGCGATCCAGGCGCTCCCGCAGCTGATCGAGGCGTACGACGGGGACGAGCCGGACCTCGTCCTGCACGACATCACCTCGTACCCGGCACGCGTCCTCGCCCACCGCTGGGGCGTGCCCGCGATCTCGCTCTCGCCGAACCTCGTCGCCTGGGAGGGCTACGAGGAGGAGATCGCCGAGCCGATGTGGGCGGAGCCGAAGAGGACCGAGCGCGGGCAGGCCTACTACCGCCGCTTCCACACCTGGCTGGAGGAGAACGGCATCACCCGGCACCCCGATCCGTTCGCGGGCCGTCCCGACCGCTCCCTCGTCCTCATCCCGCGCGCCCTCCAGCCCAACGCCGACCGTGTCGACGAGACGGTCCACACCTTCGTCGGCGCCTGCCAGGGCGACCGCACCGCCGAGGGTGACTGGCGCCGGCCGGAGGCGGCCGAGAAGGTCGCGCTCGTCTCCCTCGGCTCGTCCTTCACCAAGCAGCCGGCGTTCTACCGGGAGTGCGTGCGCGCCTTCGCCGGTCTGCCGGGCTGGCACCTCGTGCTCCAGGTCGGCAGGCACGTCGACCCCGCCGAGCTCGGTGACATCCCGCCCAACGTCGAAGTGCACAGCTGGGTACCGCAGTTGGCGATCCTCAAGCAGGCCGACCTGTTCGTCACCCACGCCGGCGCGGGCGGCAGCCAGGAGGGCCTGGCCACGGCCACCCCGATGATCGCCGTCCCCCAGGCGGTCGACCAGTTCGGCAACGCCGACATGCTCCAGTCCCTCGGCGTCGCCCGCCACCTCCCGACCGAGGAGGCCACCGCCGAAACCCTGCGCGAAACCGCCCTCACCCTGACCGCCGACCCGGAGGTCGCCCGGCGCCTGAAGGGCATCCAGGCCCAGATGTCCGAGGAGGGCGGCACCCCACGGGCCGCCGACCTGATCGAGAGGGAGCTGACGGCCGTACGGAAGGCGTGAGGGGACGCCTCAGAAGGGAGCAGGGCCCGTTGGCTCCCCCGGAGTCAACGGGCCCTGCATCTGGGACGGGTGGGTCAGACCGGTACGCGTTCGCCCTTGTCGTCGTGGGCCGTGCCGTGGGTCACGGCCTCGGGTGCCTCGTCGTGGGTCATGTCGGGCAGGCGGTTGAGCCACTTCGGGAAGTACCAGTTGCGCTCGCCCAGCAGGGCCATCACCGCCGGGAGCAGGACGCCCCGGATGATCGTCGCGTCGATGAGGACCGCGGCCGCGAGGCCGACGCCCATCTGCTTCATCGACTGCATGGACAGCGTGCCGAAGATCGCGAACACGGCGACCATGATGACCGCGGCGCTGGTGACGACACCGGCCGTGGTGACCACGCCGTGCTGGATCGCGTCCTTCGTGCTGCGGCCCCGCAGCCGTGCCTCACGGATCCGTGAGACGACGAACACGTGGTAGTCCATCGACAGGCCGAACAGGATCACGAAGAGGAACAGCGGCAGCCAGGTGATGATGGCGCCGACGCCCTCCGCGCCCACCAGCGAGGCGCCCCAGCCGTGCTGGAAGACGGCGACGAGGATGCCGTACGCCGCGCCCACCGACAGCAGGTTCAGCACGATCGACGTGACCGCGACGGTCAGGGAGCGGAACGACAGCAGCATCAGCCCGAAGGCGAAGACCACCACGAACGCGAAGACCGGGACGACCGCTCCGGCGAGCTGGTCGTTGAAGTCCTTCGAGCCCGCGACCTGCCCGGTGATCGGCGCCTCGACGCCGTCGACCTTGCCCAGCGTGGCCGGGCGCACGTCGTCGCGCAGCTTGTCCAGGCTCGCGCCCGCCTTGTCGAGGTCGGAGCCGCCGACCAGCGGGACGTACACGAAGGCGATGTTCTGCTCGTCGTGCAGCTTGATCTCGACCGGGCCGCGCGAGGCGCCCGAACTGACCGCACGGTCACGGAAGTCGGCGAGCGCGGACTTCACCTCGGGAGCGTTGATGTCGTCGGCCTTGACGACCACCTCGGCCGGTTCGGAACCGCCCGGGAAGGCCTCGTTGACCCGGTTGTACGTCTGCACGATCGGCAGCGAGTCGCCGAACTCCTGGTCCAGCGTGAGGTTCTGGGTCTTCATGCCGACCGCGGGAGCCGCGATGGCGAGCAGCGCACCGGCCGCGACGACGACCGAGATGACGGGCCGCGCGAGCACTCCCTTGAGCACGGCCGTCCAGAACCGGCTCTCGCGGTTCGCGCCGCCCTTGTCGCGGCGGAGCCTGCTCTCCGGGTGCAGGAAGGGGATCTTGCCCTTCTCGACCCGCTCACCCAGCAGCGACAGCAGTGCCGGGAGCACCGTCACCGAACCGACCATGGCGACCGCCACGACGATCAGCGAGGCCAGGCCCATCGCCTCGAACTCGGCGAGACCGGTGAACAGCATGCCCGCCATCGCCACGCACACCGTGACACCGGAGACGATGATCGCGCGGCCACTGGTGGCGGCGGCGACCCTCAGCGCGGTCTGCGGGTCCCGGCCGGCCTGGCGTTCCTCGCGCTCGCGGCGCAGGTAGAACAGGCAGTAGTCGACGCCGACGGCCAGGCCGACCAGCAGCATCACGGAGCTCGCGGCGTCCGTCATCGGCATCACATGGCTGATGACGCCCATCAGGCCCGTCGTCGCCATGATCGCGGTGACCGCCAGCAGGACCGGCAGCAGGGCCGCCACCAGCGCGCCGAAGGCGATGAGCAGAATGCCGAGGGCCACGGGCACCGCGGAGTACTCGGCCTTCTGGAAGTCGTCCCCGAACGCGTCGTCGAACGTCTTCATCATGCTGGCGCCGCCGATCTCCTCGATCCGCACCGCCCCATGGTCCTTCTGGACGTCCTCGACCGCGTTCAGCACCGGCTCGACGCGCTCACCCGCGGTGTCCGAGTCACCGCGTATGTCGAACTGCACCAGCGCGCTGCGGCCGTCCTCGGAGATCGTCCGCGTGTCGTACGGCGACGTCACGTCCGTGACCCTGCCGGTGCCCTCGACCGCCTTGACGACGGCGGTGACGGCCTCCCTGAACTCGGCGTCGGTGGCCTTGAGCGAGGCGTCCTTCGCCTGGATCAGGACCGTCTCACCGGCCGGCTCCTCGATCCCGGCGTCCTCGATGATCTTGGCTGCGGTGTGCGTCTCGCCCTTGAGCTGGTCGCTGTCCTTGACGTCGACCCGGCCGGCCGCCGAACCGAGCCCCATCGCCAGGACGACGAACAGCACCCAGATGCCGACGGCAGCCCATCGATGGCGGGCGCTCCAGCCGCCGGCGCGGGCGGCGAGGCCCCGTACCCGCGTTTTTCCGTTCCCCATGACGGGCTTGCCCCCTCGTCTTGCGGTGGCGGCCCCCTGCCGCCTCCTTTCGTTTCGAAGGTATGGGCCGGATAAAGCCATCTCGTCGTGCTCCCCGGTGAAGTGGCGCGGCCGGAAGTCATCCCCTCGGACCGCGGTCCCTCCCCACTGGGGAGGATGGGGGTCCCTTACATCTATCCGGCCGGGTCGGGGGAGTGGATCAGGGAGGCGCGGTCTGGCGGATCGGGTGAAGGAGCTTGTGCTGCATGCTGACCGGTGAGTAACTTACGGGTCCGGCCGTCGTGCCCGCCCCCACTGGGCACGACGGCCGTCTCGCCATGACCGGACTGCCCGGGGCGTGCGGGATCGCCATAAGGTGGCCGGATGACGACGACGTATGCGGCGCTGCTCCGTGGCATCAACGTGGGCGGCAGCAGAAAAGTCCCGATGGCCGAACTGCGCACCCTGATGACCGGTCTCGGCCACGACCGCGTTCGCACCCATCTCCAGAGCGGCCAGGCCGTGTTCGCCGCCGACCACGGAGACGAGGAGTCCCTCGCCGCGGAGCTCGCCACGGCCATCGAGAAGCACTTCGGCTTCGCCGTCGACGTGATCGTCCGCGACCACCCCTACCTCAAGGCGATCGCCGACAACTGCCCCTTCCCCGCGGCCGAACTGGAGCCCAAGCAGCTCCATGTCACCTACTTCTCCGCCCCGGTCGAGGCCGAGCGCTTCGCGGAGATCGACCGGGACGCCCACCTCCCGGAGGAGTTCCGGCTCGGCGACCGCGCCCTGTACCTGTACGCCCCGAACGGCCTGGGCCGATCCAAGCTCGCCGAAATCCTGTCGAGACCGCGGATCAACAAGGGTTTGACCGCCACCAGCCGCAACTGGAACACCGTCGTGAAACTCGTGGAGATGACCGGTGACTGAGCAGGATCCCGCCGTACGCGCAGCCGTCGAGGGCGAGCTGAGACTGCTCGACCCCGAGGTCCGCCGCTCGCCCGAGGAGCTGGGGGCGCTGCTGCACCCCGAGTTCCACGAGTTCGGTTCCTCGGGCAGGCGCTGGGACCGGGAGTCGACCATGGCACGGCTGCCCGTGGACAACGATCCGCATCGCCATGTCGTCACCTCCGAGATGCACGGCGTCCGGCTGGCGCCCGACCTCGTCCACCTCACCTTCGACACCGAGTACAACGGCAGCCGCGCGCACCGCAGCTCCCTGTGGCGGCGCACGGACGCCGGGTGGCAGATGTACTTCCATCAGGGGACGCCGTTCCCCGCCGAGGGGCAGTAGACCTTGCGCTACGTCGTCATCGGGGCCGGAGCCGTCTGCTGCCCGTCGTCGACGGACCCGCCGCGCTCGGGGAACTGCGCCCCGACGACGTCCTCGTGCTCGCCGTGAAGACCCAGGACAGCGTGGCCGCACTGCGGACCTGGGGTCCCGCCCCGGGCGCCGTCGGCGGACGGCCGACGAGGCTGTCGTCAACACACGCTGCTCAACTGACCGCGGCTCGGCCCAACCAGGCGACAAACAGCGGCCGTTGTCCCTAGGGTGATCCGCGCCAGGACGGCGGGAAGAGCAGGTCACCGTGGCGGGCGGCGCGGCACAGGCATGCCCGCGGCGGTGCGGCCGGGCCACGGCGCGGTCGAGCTCTCGGCCGTGCAAGCCACAGGAGGCGGGACAGTGAATACCTACAACAGGCGCGACTTCGACGGCTCGGCCCACGACGGATCCGACCCGGTCGCGCTGCTGCGCCTCGCGGAGCGGCTCGTGGAGCGGCTGCACATCGAGAAGCCCGCGCTCGTCCCGCAGGGGGAGATCGTCCGGGACGAGCTGCTGTACGCCGCTCAGGACGGCCTGCCCGCCAACCGCGGCCGGATCCGCTTCGCCCTGGAGGCCATCGGCACCGGAGTGGCGGCCGGCGGCGGCTGTCTGATCCTGGTCCAGGAGATCGGCCGCGTGCTGGAGGTGTGACGCCCCGGGACGCCCGGGTGCCGGGGCGCTCAGGCCCCGACGGCCGCCAGCACCGGCACCCGCGCCGCCTCGTAGCGTTCCAGCAGGACCCGGGCCACCTCGGGCGCCGCCCCCAGCACGTCCGCGAGGACGTCCGCCTCGGCCGCGCCCCGGGCGATGCGGTCCGGGAGGAAGCCAGGCGCCAGGACGTACGGCGCCACGGCCACCCGCTCGCAGCCCAGCTCGCGCAGCTCCCGCACCGCGTCCTCGGTGCGGGGGAACCCCGCGGGAGAGCCGGCGGAGGCGAACGCAGGCCGCACGGCGCACCAACCGGTGTGCCGCCACTCCCGCGCGATTTCAGCGATCACTGCGATCGCCTCCGGGTCGGTGGACCCCGCCGAGGCCAGCACGACCCCGGTCGAGGACTTGTCGGCGGGCGTCAGGCCCGCCTCGTACAGGCGCCGCTCCAGGGCAGCCGTCAGCAGCGGCGACGGGCCGAGGACCTCCGCCTGCCGGATCCGCAGCTGCGGCGGCGCGTCCCGCAGCACCGCCGGGATGTCGGCCTTCGCGTGGAAGGCGCGGGTCAGCAGCAGGGGCAGCGCCACGACATCCCGCACGCCCTGGGCCGCCAGCGACTCCAGCACGCCCTGCACGGAGGGGATGTTGAAGTCCAGGAAGCCGGTCTCCACCCGCACGTCGGGGCGCAGCGCGCGGACCCGCCGCACCAGGGCGTGCACGGTCGCGGCATGCCGCGGGTCGCGGCTGCCGTGGGCGATGACGAGGAGGACCGGTTTCTTGGACATCGGGGTTCAGCTCCTTGCCAGCAGACCGCGGCTGCGCAGCACCCACCGCTCCAGCGGGCTGAAGATCAGCAGGTCGATGGCGATGCCGACGATCAGGATGAGCAGGATGGCGAAGAACACCATCGACATGGAACTCGTGTTGCGGCCGTTCTCCAGCAGCTGGCCGAGGCCGGTGCCGAGGTCGGGCGAGGACGCGATGATCTCCGCCGCCATCAGCGAACGCCAGGAGAAGGCCCAGCCCTGCTTCAGGCCCGAGAGATAGCCGGGCAGCGCCGCCGGCATCACGATGTGCCAGGTGCCCTTCAGACCCGTCGCGCCCAGCGTGCGGCCGGCCCGCAGGAACAGCGGCGGCACCTGGTCGACGCCGGAGACCAGGCCGTTGGCGATCGAGGGGACCGCGCCCAGCAGGATCACCGCGAACATCATCCGGTCGTTCAGGCCCAGCCAGATCACCGCCGGCGGCACCCACGCCACCGACGGCAGCGACTGCAGACCGGACAGGATCGGCCCGATCGCCGCGCGCACGAACCTCACCCGCGCGACCAGCAGACCCAGCGGCGTACCGATCGCGAGCGCCAGCAGGAAGCCGAGCAGACCGCGCGAGACGGACGTCCAGATGTACTCGTGGAGGGTGCCCTCCAGCCACGACTCGCGCAGCTCGCCCCACACGTCGGACGGCGCGGGCAGCTTCGTCGGATCGCCGGCGGTCCCGGACGACACCAGGAACTGCCACACCGCCAGTACCAGCGCGACGGCGACGACCGGCGGCAGGATCTTCTGGGTCAGGGTCCTGCGGAACGGCGTACGGCCCGTCTGGACCGTCTCCAGTGCGTCCAGGCCCGCTTCGAGTCCGGCGAGATCGGCCCCGTCCTTGGCGGCGGTCGTCTCAGTGCTGGCCATGACGGCGGATCTCCCCACGCAGTTCTTCCGTGATCTCCCGGGACAGTTCCGCCACCGCGGCGTCCTCGATGCGGCGCGGCTGCGGGATGCCGACCGTCCACTCCCGCGCGACCCGGCCCGGGCGGGACGACAGCAGGACGACGCGCTGCGCCAGGCGGACCGCCTCGCGCACGTTGTGCGTGACGAACAGGACGGACAGCCGCGTCTCGCGCCAGATACGGGTCAGCTCGTCGTGCAGCACGTCGCGGGTGATCGCGTCGAGCGCGGCGAACGGCTCGTCCATCAGCAGCAGCTTGCTGTCCTGGGCGAGCGCCCGCGCCATGGCGACGCGCTGGCGCATACCGCCGGACAGCTCGTGCACCCGCTTGCCGTACGCGCCCTTGAGGCGGACCAGTTCGAGGAGTTCCTCGGCGCGCTCGCGCCGTTCGGCCCTGGCGACACCCCGCAGCTTCAGGGCGAGCTCGATGTTCTTGCCCGCGGTCAGCCACGGGAACAGGGCGTGCTCCTGGAACATCAGCGCCGGGCGGCCGTCGGTGGTGATGCTGCCCGCGCTGGGCCGGTCGAGGCCGGCCACCAGGTTCAGCAGCGTCGACTTGCCGCAGCCGGACGCCCCGAGGAGGGTGACGAACTCGCCGGGCGCCACGTCGAGGTTGATGTCGTCGAGGACCAGCTGCTGCCCGGCGGGGCCGGCGAAGGACTTCGAGACGTGGTCGATGCGCGCGGCGTGCTCCACGGACACATCCGTGTCGGCGGCCTCGGCGAGGACTGTCGCCATGGTCGTCACCTCCTGGGAACTCATCGGGATCACTGCCTTGCTCACGACGTCGCGCCGAGTCCGGCGTCGTCGACCTCGGGTTCGCCCTCGCCCTTGAGGACCTTGTTCAGCGGTGCCAGGTCGTAGATGCCGGCCAGGTCCGGCTGCTGGAGCAGCCCCGCCTCGACCGCGTGCTCGGCCTGGGTGTTCAGCGTGGCCGCCAGCGGGTCGTCCGTGACCCGGATGGACCGCCACGCGGGGTCGAGCACATCGGCCGGGAGCGGCTTGCCGGTGTCGGCCTCGAGCTGGGCGTTGGCCGCCGCCTTGGCCTCGTCCGGGTTGGCGTCGATCCACTCGTTGGTCTTCACCGAGGCGCGCAGCACGGCCGCCACGGCTTCCGGGTGCTCCTTCAGGAAGCTCTGCGACACGATCACGTTGGTGATCACGAACTTCTTGTCCGGCCACAGGTCGGATTCGTCCAGGAGTACCTTGGCGCCCTCGGCGACCAGCTTCGACGCGGTCGGCTCGGGCACCCACGCACCGTCGATCGAGCCGGACTTGTAGGCGTCCGGCGTGATCTTGTTGTCCGTGCGGACGACGGAGACGTCGCCCTTGCCGCTCTCCGCGTCGACCTTCCAGCCCTGCTCGGCGGCCCAGTTGAGGAACGCCACGTCCTGGGTGTTGCCGAGCTGTGGGGTGGCGATCCTCTTGCCCTTGACGTCCTTCAGGGACTTGATCTTCTCCGGGTTCACCACGAGCTTCACGCCGCCCGAGGCCGAACCCGAGACGATCCGAAGGTTCTTGCCGCCCGCTTTGATGTAGCCGTTGACCGCGGGGGACGGGCCGATCCAGCCGATGTCGATCGAGCCGGAGTTCAGCGCCTCGATCTCCGACGGACCGGCGTTGAACGTGGCGTACTCCGCCCTGGTGCCGCCCAGCTCCTTCTGGAACCGCCCCTCGTGCCGGCCGACCAGCGCGGTGGCGTGGGTGAGGTTCCCGAAGTAGCCGATCCTCACCGAGTCCAGGCCGTCGACCTTGGCCGCCCCGGCGATCGCCTGCTCGGCGTTGTCCTTGGCCTGCGAGCCGTAGCCGCACGCCGCGAGGGCGAGCAGCGGCAGCGCGGCCAGGACGGCGAGCGTCCGTCGCAGGGCGGGGGTGGCAGGCACGGGAGGGGTTCCTCTCGGTGGCCCGGCACTCACGCCCTTCTCAGGCGCGGCCGGGAGATCGGCGGATGGACGAAGAGCGGCTCAGCGCACACATCGCGAGACCCCGCCCTGTCCGCTGCCCAGGACGCCGCTGCCGACGCGGCCGCCCTCCTTCGCGAACGTGGAGAAGTAGTCGAGGGCCTTCATCTCAGAAGTCCCACCCGTCGTCCTCGGCCTCGCCCTTGACCGGCTCCGGCGAGGCGAACGACTCGCCGACCATGCCCGCGGTGAGCGTGGTGCCGTCGCTGGGGTCGATCAGGATGAACGAACCGGTGCGGCGCGAGTCGGCGTAGGAGTCGACCGGCAGCGGCTCGGCGGTGCGGATCTTCACCCGGCCGATGTCGTTGGCGACGAGCTGCCCCGGGTGCGGGTGCAGGGACAGGTCGTCCAGCGTCAGCCGGGACGGGATGTCCTTGACGATCGCCTTGACGGTGCGGGTGCCGTGCTTGAGCAGCACACGGTGGCCGACGGTCAGCGGTGCGTCGGCGACATGGCACACCGTGGCCTCGATGTCCTGCGTGGTCGCGGGCGCGTCCTTCGTCGGCACGATCAGGTCGCCGCGCGAGATGTCGATGTCGTCCTTCAGCAGGACGGTCACCGACTGCGTGGTCCACGCGACGTCGACCGGTTCGCCCAGCAGGTCGATGCCGGAGATCCTCGACGCACGGCCCGACGGCAGCACCGTCACCGACTCGCCGACGCGGAACGAACCCGCGGCGATCTGCCCGGCGTAGCCCCGGTAGTCCGGGTGCTCGGCGGTCTGCGGCCGGATCACGTACTGCACGGGCAGCCGGGCGTGGCAGTGGCTCAGGTCGTGGGTGACCGGGACCGTCTCCAGGTGCTCCAGGAAGGTCGGCCCGCCGTACCAGTCCATGTTCGCGGACGGGTCCACCACGTTGTCGCCGGCCAGTGCCGAGATCGGGATGGCGGTGATCTCCGGGACGCCCAGTTCGAGCGCGTACGCCGTGAACTCCTCGGCGATCGCGGCGAACACGGACTCCTGGTAGTCGGCCAGGTCCATCTTGTTCACGGCGAGCACGACGTGCGGCACCCGCAGCAGCGCGGCGATCGCGGCGTGCCGGCGGGTCTGCTCGACGACGCCGTTGCGGGCGTCGACCAGGATCACCGTCAGCTCGGCCGTGGAAGCGCCGGTGACCATGTTGCGGGTGTACTGCACATGGCCCGGGGTGTCGGCGAGGATGAACCGGCGCCGGGGTGTGGCGAAGTAGCGGTACGCCACGTCGATCGTGATGCCCTGCTCGCGCTCGGCCCGCAGGCCGTCGGTGAGCAGCGCGAGGTCCGGGGCGTCCTGCCCGCGCGAGGCGGACGCGCGCTCCACGGCCTCCAGCTGGTCGGCGAGGACCGACTTGGAGTCGTGCAGCAGCCGGCCGACGAGCGTGGACTTGCCGTCGTCGACGGAGCCGGCGGTGGCGAACCGCAGCAGGGTCGTCTCGGAGAGTTCCGTGGTCGTGCTCATGCTTAGAAGTACCCCTCGCGCTTACGGTCTTCCATCGCGGCCTCGGACATCTTGTCGTCGGCGCGGGTCGCGCCGCGCTCGGTCAGCCGGGAGGCGGCGATCTCGGTGATGACCTGCTCCAGGGTCACGGCGTCGGAGTCGACGGCGCCCGTGCAGGACATGTCGCCGACGGTCCGGTAGCGCACGAGACGCTTCTCGACCCGCTCGCCGTCCTTGGGGCCGCCCCACTCGCCGGCCGTCAGCCACATGCCGCTGCGCGCGAACACCTCACGCTCGTGCGCGAAGTAGATCTCCGGCAGCTCGATGCCCTCACGGGCGATGTACTGCCACACGTCCAGCTCGGTCCAGTTGGACAGCGGGAACACCCGGACGTGCTCACCGGGCGCGTGCCGGCCGTTGTACAGGTTCCACAGCTCGGGCCGCTGCCGGCGCGGGTCCCACTGGGAGAACTCGTCGCGCAGCGAGAAGACGCGCTCCTTGGCCCGCGCCTTCTCCTCGTCCCGGCGTCCGCCGCCGAAGACCGCGTCGAACTTCTCGCTCTGGATCTTCTCCGTCAGCGGCAGCGTCTGCAGCGGGTTGCGGGTGCCGTCCGGACGCTCCTTGAGCACCCCGCGGTCGATGTAGTCCTGCACGGACGCGACATGCAGCCGCAGGCCGTGCTCGGCGACCGTACGGTCCCGGTAGTCCAGGACCTCGGGGAAGTTGTGCCCGGTGTCGACGTGCAGCAGCGAGAAGGGGATCGCCGCGGGGGCGAACGCCTTCAGTGCCAGATGCAGCATGACGATGGAGTCCTTGCCGCCGGAGAACAGGATCACCGGCCGCTCGAACTCACCCGCCACCTCGCGGAAGATGTGCACCGCCTCGGACTCCAGCGCGTCCAGGTGCGAGAGGGCGTACGGGGCGTCCGTACCCTCCTCGGCCTCGGCGACGGTCGTCGTCATGCCAGTCCCCTTTCGGTGAGCAGCACGTGGACCGCGGCCGCGGACTCCTGGACGGTCTGGTGCTGCGACTCGATGCGCAGGTCGGGCGTCTCGGGCTCCTCGTAGGGGTCGTCCACCCCGGTGAGCCCGGACAGTTCGCCCGCCGCCTGCTTGGCGTACAGACCCTTCACATCACGTACGGAGCACACCTCGACCGGAGTCGCCACGTGCACCTCGATGTACGGTGCCCCGCCCTCCTGGTGGCGCTTGCGAACCGCCTCACGGCTGTCCGCGTAGGGCGCGATCACCGGGACGAGCGCCTTGACGCCGTTGCGGGCGAGCAGTTCGGCGAGGAAGCCGATGCGCTGCACGTTGGTGTGCCGGTCCTCGCGGCTGAAGCCGAGGCCCGCCGAGATGAACTCGCGGATCTCGTCGCCGTCGAGCACCTCGACGAGGTGGCCCTGTGCGCGCAGCCGGCCGGCCAGTTCGTACGCGATGGTGGTCTTGCCGGCGCTCGGCAGACCCGTGAGCCAGACGGTGGCTCCGGTCGTCACTTGGTTCTCCTGAGTCTGATTCGTCCGGGTGGTCGTCATCCGTGCAGCCCGCACTCGGTCTTGGCCCGCCCGGCCCAGCGGCCGGCCCGCGCGTCCTCGCCCTCCAGCACCCGGCGGGTGCAGGGGGCGCAGCCGACGGAGGCGTAGCCGTCCATCAGCAGCGGGTTGGTCAGCACGCCGTGTTCGGCGACGTAGGCGTCCACGTCGTCCTGCGTCCAGCGGGCGATCGGGGAGACCTTCACCTTCCGGCGCTTGTCGTCCCAGCCGACGACCGGGGTGTTCGCCCGGGTCGGCGACTCGTCGCGGCGCAGCCCGGTCGCCCAGGCCACGTACCCCTTGAGCCCGCGCTCCAGCGGCTCGACCTTGCGCAGTTTGCAGCACAGGTCGGGGTCGCGGTCGTGCAGCCTGGGCCCGTACTCGGCGTCCTGCTCGGCGACCGTCTGACGCGGGGTCAGGGTGATGACGTTGACGTCCATCACGGCCTCGACCGCGTCGCGGGTGCCGATGGTCTCCTCGAAGTGGTAGCCGGTGTCGAGGAACACGACGTCCACGCCGGGCATGGCACGCGAGGCGAGGTGCGCCACCACCGCGTCCTCCATCGACGAGGTCACGCAGAAACGCTCCCCGAAGGTGTCGACCGCCCACTGGAGGATCTCCAGCGCGGAGGCGTCCTCCAGGTCACGGCCCGCCTGCTCGGCGAGCGCCTTCAGATCGTCGGTCGTGCGCTCTTCCTGAACCGCGGTCATATCTCGTCTCCCCCTGCGTCGCCGGGCTGAAGGCCCCGGGTGAGCAACCCGAGGAACTTCAGCTGGAATGCGCGGTTGCACGCCGCGCATTCCCATGCGCCGTGGCCCTGCTCGGACGGACGGAGGTCCTCGTCGCCGCAGTAGGGGCAGTAGAAGGGGGCGGCCCGCTCGCTCACGACAGGGCCTCCTCGGAGGCGCGCGCGGCCCAGGCGGCGAACCGCTCGCCGTCCTCGCGCTCCTCCTGGAACCGCTTCAGGACGCGCTCGACGTAGTCCGGCAGCTCCTCGGAGGTGACCTTCAGGCCACGCACCTTGCGCCCGAACCCGGCCTCCAGACCGAGCGCGCCGCCCAGGTGCACCTGGTAGCCCTCGACCTGCTCGCCCCGGTCGTTGACGACCAGCTGCCCCTTGAGACCGATGTCCGCCACCTGGATACGGGCGCAGGCGTTCGGGCAGCCGTTGATGTTGATGGTGAGCGGCTCGTCGAAGTCCGGGATCCGGCGCTCCAGCTCGTCGATCAGCTGGGAGCCGCGCGCCTTGGTCTCGACGATCGCGAGCTTGCAGTACTCGATGCCGGTGCAGGCCATGGTGCCGCGCCGGAACGAGGACGGCCGGGCGGTGAGGTCCAGCGCCTCCAGGGACTCGACGAGCGAGTCGACCTGCGCCTCCTCGACATCGAGGATGATCATCTTCTGCTCGACGGTGGTCCGGACCCGGCCCGAGCCGTGCGCCTCGGCGAGCTCGGCGATCTTCGTCAGGGTCGTGCCGTCGACCCGGCCGACGCGCGGGGCGAACCCGACGTAGAAGCGGCCGTCGTTCTGCCGGTGCACACCGACGTGGTCGCGCCAGCGCTGCAGCGGCTGGGCGGGGGCGGGGCCGTCGAGCAGCTCGCGCCCCAGGTACTCGTCCTGGAGGACCTGGCGGAACTTCTCCGCGCCCCAGTCGGCGACCAGGAACTTCAGGCGGGCGCGGGTGCGCAGCCGCCGGTAGCCGTAGTCGCGGAAGATGCCGATCACGCCCGCCCAGACGTCCGGGACCTCGTCCAGCGGCACCCAGGCGCCGAGCCGGACGCCGATCTTCGGGTTGGTGGACAGGCCGCCGCCCACCCACAGGTCGAAGCCGGGCCCGTGCTCGGGGTGGTGGACACCGACGAACGCGATGTCGTTGATCTCGTGGGCCACGTCGAGCAGCGGCGAGCCGGAGACCGCCGTCTTGAACTTGCGCGGCAGGTTGGAGAACTCCTTGCTGCCGATGTAGCGCCGGTGGATCTCGTCGATGGCCCAGGAGCCGTCGATGATCTCGTCCTCGGCGATGCCGGCGACCGGTGAGCCGATGACCACACGCGGGGTGTCGCCGCAGGCCTCGGTGGTGGACAGGCCGACCGCCTCCAGGCGGTTCCAGATCTCGGGCACGTCCTCGATCCGGATCCAGTGGTACTGGACGTTCTGCCGGTCGGTGATGTCGGCGGTGCCCCGCGCGAACTCCTGCGAGATCTCACCGATCACCCGCAGCTGCCCGGTGGTGAGCCGGCCGCCGTCGATCCGTACCCGCAGCATGAAGTACTTGTCGTCCAGCTCCTCCGGCTCCAGGATCGCGGTCTTGCCGCCGTCGATCCCGGGCTTGCGCTGGGTGTAGAGCCCCCACCAGCGCATCCGGCCGCGAAGATCGTTCGGGTCGATGGAGTCGAAGCCGCGCTTGGAATAGATCGTCTCAATACGTGTCCGCACATTGAGACCGTCGTCGTCCTTCTTGAACTGTTCGTTGCCGTTGAGCGGGGTGAAGTGCCCCGCGGCCCACTGGCCCTCACCGCGGTGACGGCTCACCTTGCGGCGGGGAGTCGCGGCGGCAGGCTTCTGCGGGGTGGCGGCCATGGTTGATACGTCCTTCGGGACAGGCGGGAATGCGGCTTTGACCTGCGCATACGGGCGCATGGGCATACGTGCGCGGCATTGCGCGGGAATGAAGCGGGAAGAGAGAGATGTCGGGCGCTGCGGGGCGGTCAGCGCGCCGGACAGATGGCGCTGGACATGCGGCCGAGGTCGACGTGCCGCCGACTCACCAAGGCAATTCCAGTTCCAGGCATGACGGAAGCGTGGCACGGCGATCTGGACACAGTCCAGCTTCGTCCATCATGCGGACACCCTTGTCCCGTAGGGTGAGACAAGGGTGTCGTCGGTCACATGGCCGTATTGGGCCGTTTCTGCCCAGGTCAGGCTGGGTACGCCCCGGGCCACGGTCCGGGCGTGGCGACCACGGCCTCCTCCTCGACCTTGGTGTCGAAGAGCCTGAAGCCGCGGCGCTGGTAGTTGGCCATGGCGTGCTCGCCGTCCTTGCTGCATGTGTGCAGCCATACCCGCTTCGTCGGCGCCCGTCCCGGCCAGCGCTCCGCCAGGTCCCAGGCGCGCGCGGCACCGTACGCCAGCAGGTACCCGCCGATGCGGCGGCCGCGGAAGGCCGGGATCAGGCCGAAGTACTCGATCTCCACGACCCCGTCGTCCTGCGGGCTCAGCTCCACGTACCCCGCGGGCGTGCCCCGGTCGTAGGCCACCCAGGTCTCGACGCCGTCCCGCTCCAGATGCTCCTGCCACCGTGCGTACGGCCAGCCGAGCCGGTCGGTCCACAGGATGTCGCCGCCGACCGAGGCGTACAGGAACCGGCTGAACTCCGGCGAGGGCACCTCGGCGCGGACGACCCGCACGTCGCCCTGCGGGACCTGCGCCGGGAGCAGGTCGTCGGGGGAGGTCTGTTCCAGGGACCAGGTGGTCACGGGGAGGTTGGGCATGCTGGCCAGGGAATCATCCGGATGGCGCATCTGTCGATTGTCTGCCGGCCGGTCGCGGCTGGTCGCGCTCACGCGGCGGAGCCGTGTATCAATACAGCCCCGCGCCCCTTGGGGGGCGCTCAGTCGAGCGCCCGGTCGATCGACGTCAGCGGCATCGCGAACAGCATCCGGCCCGACTGGGACCAGACCTCACCGGTGGCTTCCCAGTACGACAGGGGGCCGGCCCGCGTGCCCCAGCACCTGGGGGCGTTCTGCTCGCCGCAGCGGGTCGCCTCGGCGCCCTCGGTGTCCTGGCGCCACAGGCTGCCGTGCCGGTCCGTGCTGCCCGGGGCGCGGCCCACGTACCAGCCGGCGCGGTCCGCTCCGCCCGCCCGGTGCGACAGGACGCCCTCGATGCCGGAGGCGTCCGTCTCGTACGCCTCGACCGTCTGGGCGGATCCGGTGGCGCCGGTGGCCAGCAGACCGGAGCGGGCCGGGTCCTTGCTGAAGTCGTAGCGCCACAGCCGGGCCGGCCGGTCGCTGTCGACGGCCGTCCGCTCGCTCGCGACCAGGCTGTCGGGCGTGGTGCTGCGGTCGAGGGAGATGCCGCCGAGGTGCGGGGCGGTGCCCGCGCCGGTCAGACGGTACGAGCCGACGGCCGGCAGGACGAAGCGCTGGCCGTGGGCCGACCAGCCGTCCGGGACGCGGCCCACGGCGGCACTGTCGACCGTGGCGCGCTGGATGCGGTTCATGTCGTACACGTACAGCCCGTCGGCGGCGGTGACCAGCAGCTTGTCCTGGTACCAGACCATGCCGGAGAGGCGGGAGGTCAGGGCGCGGTAGTCACGTCCGCCCTCCACCGGGACGACGAGGAGCGCGGAGGCGTACCTGAGGTGGGTCAGGTCGTTGGCGTCGACGAAGGCGACCCGGGCGGGGCCCCGGTCGGCGGTGCCCTCGTTCCAGCCGGAGAGGATCACCCGGTTGCCGTTCCACCAGCCGTCGTCGTCGGCGTCGCCCGAGGTGGTGACGGCACCCGCCCGCCAGCCCCGGGTGCCGGCGCTGTCCCAGCAGTGCGCACGCGTGGCGGCGGGAGCTATCGGCAGCGCCTTGCGCTCGGCCGCCGTACAGCCGTTCGCCTCGCGCAGGCTCCGGTCGGCGGTCTCCAGGACGGCACGGACGCCGACCGGCTCGCCCATCCCGGAGGAGAGTTCGTCGAGCGTGGCCTGCGGGACCAGCCGCTCCTGGAGCCGGAGCGCGCCGGTCTCGGCGGCACTGGTCAGAGGGGTCAACGCCCCGGGGTCGTCGCCGACCGTGGCCTGTGAGGCGCTGATCATCGTGGCGGCGGCGGTGAGTGCGAGGGCGGTTCCGGCCAGGAACGCGCGCAGCGCACGCCCCTGCTTGCGTCGACGGTGTCTGCCGCGGTGCTTCATCAAACCTCCCGAGGCGAGCCAACTGCGGCCATTGGTTTGTGCGTTGACCAAAGGAGCAGGTGGGGTGGCCCGTACAGGGATGCTACGGCAGTTGGGCACGCTTGCGGACTAAGACCCTGCAAATATGCGGAAGAAGAGTCCGCACTCAGGGCATCTCGGCCGAGAACCGACCCCGTACCACCGCGGGCGCCGTCGAGTGCGGCAGCAGCTCACGCGGGTCCTCCGGGAGCAGCACCTCCACCTCCGCGTCCTCGCGGAAGCGGTACGGCCGGTGCTCCAGCAGGCCCCCGAGATAGCGCCGTACCCGCGACAGCTCCGCCCGCACCGTCACCGTGCGGCCCGGGTCGCCGAACATGTCCTCGGCCAGCCCCGCCGCGCTGCGACCGCCCCGGTGCAGGGCCAGCAGGTACAGCAATTCGGCGTGCCGGGGACTCAGTTCGTGGCTCCAGGTGCCCGCGCCCCCGGACACCGTCATCGACCAGCGGCGCGGCTGCGTCAGATCCAGCGCGATCCGTGTCGCCCCGGCCGGCACCGGCTCGTCGGCCGGCCGCAGCAGCCAGCCGCCCGCCATCGGCTCCACCGCGCACAGGCCCAGCGGCATCAGCCACCGCCGGCCCGGCGACAGCGCCTTGGGCAGCACGATCCGGCTCGTGTACGGCATCCCGGTCACCGCGGCCGTCCAGCCGTCCCGGTCCACCGCCAGGGCCCGCCCGGTCAGCCGCGCCAGCACCGGCGCCGCGACCGCGCGCAGTCGCTCCAGCCCCGTCAGGTGCAGCTCCCGCAGCCGGGCCTCGGCGAGCTTGGCCACCGAGTCGACCCAGGCGAGCGTGGCCGGATGCATCGTCTCCAGCGGCCCGCTGACATCGACCACGCCGAGCAGCCGGCCGTCGCGCGGATCGGTGATGGGGGCGCCCGTGCAGGTCCAGGAGGTCTGCGAGCGGTGGAAGTGCTCGGAGGCGAAGACCTGTACGGGCCGGCGCACCACGACCGGGGTGCCGATCCCGTTCGTGCCGACGACGTCCTCCCGCCAGTCGGCGCCGAGTTCGAAGCCGAGGCCGTCCGCCTTGCGCAGCACCGAGGAGTTGCCCTCCCGCCACAGCACCCGGCCCTCGCCGTCGGCGACGACCATGATGTGGTGGGCGACGTCGGCGACCGAAAGCAGACCCTCGCGCAGCACCGGCAGCACATGTCTGAGCGCGGTGGACTCCCGTCGCCGCTGCACCTCCTCGCGGGACAGCAGCCCCGACCGGAAGTCGTGGTCCGGATCGACCCCGCCGCGCAGCATGCGTTCCCAGGACTGCTCGATCACCGGCCGCGGTGCGACGGGGGCGCGCTGGCCTGCGAGGGTGGCGGCGCGGACCTCGCTCAGCAGGCGCGCCGCCCGTGCCGCGTCCAAGGGGCCTCCCGGGAGAACGGTCCTCATCTGACTGTGTGTCTCATAGTGCCGCCCCGCCGCTCGCGGAGGGACACAGTCCGCACACAGTCGCCAACAAGTTGCAACCCCTTGCAACCCTGGTGGACCGCCCTGGCCTGATTGAGACTTGAGCGACGCCGTCCCGAGCGGCGTTCGCGGCCTCGAACGGGCCATGGCGGGGGTGGTGCCGTGTCGGCGCAGCACCACCCCTTGCCACCCACCTCCGGCGGTTCGGCCGGGCGCGGTTCCAAGGCACCGGTTCAGGTGCGCCGGCGTGTGCGGGCGCTCTGTGGCTGGTCGCGCAGTTCCCCGCGCCCCTGAGGGACAGGCCTGCGGCCTTCCCTCCCCGCGGTCAGGCCTGCGGCCTTGAGCGGTCCACGACCGCGGTCAGGTTCAGGGTGTGCGGCAGGGTTCCGAAAGCACTGCCGCCGTCGCTGCCCAGCCTCGACGCGCAGAACGCGTCGGCCACCTCCGGTGGCGCGAATCTGACCAGGAGGGAGCCCTGGAGGACCAGGGCGAGGCGTTCGGTCAGGCGCCGGGCGCGTGCCTCGATGCCGTCCAGGTCGGCCAGGTCCGTCAACAGGGCCTTGATCGCGGCGTCCAGACGGTGATCGGCGCCGCGTGCCTGCCCGACCTCGCGCAGATACGCGTCGAGCGCCGCGGGCTCCCGCTGCAACGTCCGCAGCACATCCAGCGCCTGGACGTTGCCCGCGCCCTCCCAGATCGAGTTCAGCGGCGACTCGCGCACCAGCCGGGGCATCCCGGACTCCTCGACGTAACCGTTGCCGCCCAGGCACTCGGCGGCCTCGACCGTCACCGGCGGGCACCGCTTGGTCACCCAGTACTTGGCGGCCGGGACCGCGATCCGCAGCAGCGCCTTCTCCTGCTCGCCGCCGGTGTCGTAGGCCGCCGCGAGCCGCAGTGCCAGGGTGGTCGCCGCCTCGGACTCGACGGCCAGGTCCGCCAGGACGTTGCGCATGAGCGGCTTGTCGACGAGCCGGGCGCCGAACGCCTCGCGGTGGTCGCAGTGATGGACCGCCTGCGCGACGGCCTGCCGCATCAGCCCCGCCGAGCCGAGCACACAGTCGAGCCGGGTCGCCGCGACCATCTCGATGATGGTGCGCACCCCGCGCCCCTCCGCACCGACCCGGCGCGCCCACGTCCCGTCGAACTCGACCTCGCTCGACGCGTTCGACCGGTTGCCCAGCTTGTCCTTCAGGCGCTGGATCCGGAACACGTTGCGGCTGCCGTCCGCCAGGACCCGCGGCACGAGAAAGCAGGTCAGCCCGTCCGGGGCCTGGGCCAGCACCAGGAACCCGTCCGACATGGGTGCCGAGCAGAACCACTTGTGCCCGGTCAGGGAGTACGTCCCCGACTCGGCCAGCGCGGTGGCCGTCGTCGTGTTGGCGCGTACGTCGCTGCCGCCCTGCTTCTCCGTCATCCCCATCCCGAACAGGGCACCGGCCTTTTGCTGCGCCGGGCGCAGCTCATGGTCGTAGATCATCGACGTCAGCCGCGGCTCCCACTCGGCGGCCAGGCCGGGGTCGGTGCGCAGGGCCGGGACCGCCGCGTGGGTCATGGACAGCGGGCAGCCGTTGCCCGCCTCGACCTGGGTCCACAGCAGGAACGCCGCCGCCCGCCGCACATGCCCCGCCGGCCGTACCCAGGCCGCGGTCAGGCCCGCGGAGACGCCCTTGCCGAGCAGGCGGTGCCAGGACGGATGGAAGTCGACCTCGTCGATCCGGTGGCCGTAGCGGTCGTGCGTCCGCAGGCGCGGCGGGTTCTCGTTCGCCAGTGCGCCCCACTCCTGCACCTGCGCCGAGCCGCAGGTCCGCCCGAGGGCGGTCAGCTCCGCGCCGACCTCGTCCAGCAGCTCGGGTGCGACATGACGTCCCACGGCCTCGGACAGGGCCCGGTCGGCGGTGTAGACGTCGTACCCGACCAGGGCCGGTGGCTGGTTGGTCACCGTGTGCGTGCTGCCTGCCATGGCTGTGAAGCTCTCCCTCCGTCGGGCGATGCCACCACCCTGACACGGCGGGGGTGCGGTGCGCGGGCAGGCGGCGAGCGTGCCTGCCCGGCGCCGCGACGAGTCCCGCGCCGCACGACGGATACCTTTAGGTCGTGCAGCCAGCAAGTGAACCGTCTCCCCAGCACTCCTCCGGTCGTCTCCACCGGGCGCGTGCCCTCTACCGGAACGTCTCCAAACGCAGGACCGCCTGGCTGCTGCTGAAGGACACCGTCAATTCCTGCATCGAGTACCGCATCCTCGGACTCGCCGCCGAAGCCGCGTTCTTCACCCTGCTCTCCGTGCCGCCGCTCCTCCTCAGCCTCATCGGCCTCCTCGGTTACGTCGACGACTGGACCGGCACCGACACCATCAACAGCCTGGAGACCAACCTGCTGGAGGCCTCCCGCACCGTCCTGTCCGACAAGGGCGTGCGGCAGATCGCCCAGCCGATCCTCGACGACGTGATGAACGGCGGCCGCCCCGACGTGATCTCGGTCGGCTTCCTGTTCGCCCTGTGGTCGGGCTCCCGCGCGGTGAACGTCTTCATAGACACGATCACCGTGATGTACGGCCTCGACGGCGTCCGCGGCATCGTCAGGACCCGGCTGGTGGCGTTCCTGCTGTTCATCGCGGCGCTGCTGATCGGCTCGGTGGCGCTGCCGCTGATGGTGGCGGGGCCGGACGCGGTGGTACGGATCGTGCCCTGGTCGGAGACCCTGGTGCAGGTCCTGTACTGGCCGGTCGTGATCGTCCTGTCGGTGGCGTTCCTGACCACGCTCTACCACGTGTCCGTGCCGGTCCGCTCGCCCTGGATCGAGGACGTGCCCGGCGCGCTGGTCGCCCTCGGGATGTGGGTGCTGGGCAGCTTCCTGCTGCGCATCTACCTCCAGAACACCATCGAGGGCGCGACGATCTACGGCTCCCTCGCGGCCGCCGTAGCCGTACTGCTGTGGATCGGTGTGTCCGCGTTCGCGGTGCTCGTCGGTGCCGCGGTCAACGCCGCGATCGACCGGGTCTGGCCGGCCGCCGCGACGGCCGCGGCCCGTGCCGCGAACGAGCGGCTGCGGGAGGCACAGGTCGCCGAGTACGTGGCCCGCGCCGCCGCGCACCGCGAGTCCGACCCCGACGACCCGGACGACCCGGACATGCCGTCGGAGTTCCCGGAGCGCTGGTCCCGCTTCCTGCCCCCGGAGGACCTCACGTCGAGGCTGCGGACCCATGTGAGGAGCACGCACCATCCGCCGCACAAGCCGGAGGACTCCTAGCGGCTCGCGCGGCGGCGGTGTCCGGGCTCAGACCTTCCACGCCCCCGCCGCCGCGGCTTCCCTCGCGAAGCCGGTGAAGTCGCGCGGCGCCCGGCCGAGCACCTTCTCGACGTCGTTCGTGAGGTGCGCGTTGCGGCCGTCCATGAGCGTGTCGAAGACCTCCACCAGCAGCTCGACCTCCTCCGGCGGCACTCCGAAGCCGGCCAGGGCCTCGCCGTACGACCGTGTCGGAACCGGTGTGTACCTGATCGTGGTGCCGGTCGCCGCGGAGATCTCCGCGGCCGCCTCCCGCCAGGACAGCAGCCGCGGCCCGGTCAGCTCCAGCGTCCGCCCCGCATACCGGTCACCGGACGTCAGCACGGCCGTCACCACGTCCGCGATGTCCCGCACGTCGACGAACGGCTCCCGCACCTCGCCCGCCGGGAAGACCAGCTCCCCGTGGACCATCCCCTCCACCAGCGGACCCTCGCTGAAGTTCTGCGCGAACCACGTCGCCCGGACGATCGTCCAGTCCGCGCCGGACGACTTCAGCGCCTCCTCGGTCGGCAGCGCCTGGTCCTCGCCGCGTGCCGACAGCAGCACCAGCCGCCGTACCCCGAGCCCCACCGCCTCCCGCGCGAGCGCGCCGATGCCCTCGGCCGCCGCCGGGGAGCCGACGTCGGACGGGTACATCAGATACGCCGCGTCCGCGTCCCGCAGGGTCTGCGCCCAGGTCGTCGGGTCCTCCCAGTCGAAGCCCCGGGCCCGGGACGCGGCCCGCACCGTGAGCCCCGCGTCGCGGGCCGCCCGAGCCACCCGGCTCCCGGTACGGCCCGAGGCACCGGTCACCACCACCGTCATCCGCTGCGTGTGCGCCTTCCCGGCTGCGTTCTGCGTCATGTCTCCAGCCAACGGTCGCGCGCCCCGACAGCCCATCGCCGAACGGCTCATTCCCATGCGCGGGCGTCTACGCTGGCGGGATGGACGCCCTCGCCGGTCTGCTGGAGGGGCCACGTGCCCGTGGCGCCTTCATGATCCGCGCGTGTTTCGAACCGCCGTGGTCCATCCGCATCGAGGACCGGGCCCCGCTCACCGTCATGGTCATGGTCCGCGGTGAGGCCTGGGTGCTCCCCGACCAGGGGGAGCGAAGCGAGAAGGGGGTCCCCCCGGCCGAAGGCCGGGGGAGGATCCGGCTGCGGCCCGGCGACCTCGCGATCGCACGCGGCCCGGACCCCTACACCTGCGCCGACGACCCCGGCACCGCGCCACAGGCCCTGATCCTGCCGGGCGCCGAGTGCCGCTACCCCGACGGACGCTCCCTCAACGGCTCGATGGACCTCGGCGTGCGCACCTGGGGCGACCGGCCCGACGGCTCGGCCGTGATGCTGATCGGCACGTATCTGTGGGAGGGCGAGATCAGCGGGCGGCTGCTGAAGGCGCTGCCGCCGCTGCTGTCTCTCACCTCCGACGTGTGGGACTGCCCGCTCACCCCGTACCTCATGGACGAGATCGTCCGTGACGAACCCGGTCAGGAGGTCGTCCTGGACCGCCTGCTCGACCTGCTCGTCATCGCCGCGCTCAGGGCCTGGTTCTCCCGTCCGCAGGCGGAGGCGCCGGCCTGGTACGCGGCGCTCGCCGACCCCGTGGTCGGCCGGGTGCTGCGGCTCGTCCAGGACGACCCGGCCCTGCCCTGGACGGTGGCCTCGCTGGCCGCCAAGGCGGGTGTGTCGCGGGCCGCGCTGGCCCGCCGGTTCACCGAACTGGTGGGGGAGCCGGTGATGACGTACCTCACGGGGTGGCGGATGGCGCTCGCGGCGGATGCGCTGCGCGACACCGACGACACGCTGGACGCCATTGCGCGGAGGGTGGGGTACGGGAGCGCGTTCGCGTTGTCCAGTGCGTTCAAGAGGGTGTACGGGGTGAGTCCGCAGGAGCATCGGGGGCGGGTTCTGTCGTAGGGCGGCCGCGGGTTGTGTGTGGCTTGTCGCGCAGTTCCCCGCGCCCCTGACGGCGTGGCGGCGTAGCCTCGCCCGTATGTATGCGGAGCGGGCGTCACGGCTGCCTGGCGCCGTGGTGTGGACCAACACCCTTGATGAGCATGGCGCCGGGCGTGTCCTGCCCGACGGGTGCATGGACCTGCTGTGGCACGACGGGCGGCTGCTCGTCGCCGGGCCCGACACGCGTGCGTACGTCACCTACGGGGAGTCGAGCGGTTGGGCGGGCGTCCGTTTCTTTCCCGGGACCGCTCCCGCCGTTCTCGGCGTGCCGGCTCATGAAGTGCGTGACCGGCGCGTCGAGCTCGCGGATCTGTGGTCGGCCTCGCAGGTGCGGCGGCTGTGTGGTCGTATCGAGGCGGCCGACGATCCGGTGACCGCCCTCGAAGGCGTCGCGCTGGAGCGGGCCGCCGATGCGGTGCCCCCTGACGCACTCCTACGACGAGTCGTGACCGCCCTCGACTCGGGCCGCTCCGTCGCCGCCACTGCCGACGAACTCGGCCTCGGTGCCCGCCAGTTGTACCGCCGTTCGCTGACCGCCTTCGGCTACGGACCCAAGACGCTGGCCCGGATTCTGCGGCTGCAGCGGGCGCTCGCCCTCGCGCGGGCCGGGGTGGGCCTCGCAGACACGGCCGTCCGGGCCGGGTACGCCGACCAGGCACATCTGGCGCGGGACGTCAGGGAGTTGGCGGGTATGCCGCTCGGCGAGCTACTCGGCCGGCGCGGCGGCTGAGGGGACCCGGTGGAGTCGACTGCGGTGGGCAGCGCCGCCCAGGGGCGCGGGGAACTGCGCGACCGGCCACGACGGCGCCGCAGAGGAACGGCGGTCCTTCACGGCCCGTCCAGCGCAGCGAACAGGTCGACGCCGTTTCCGTCCGGGTCCTGTACGCAGGCGTACCGCTGGCCCCAGAAGGCGTCCCAGGGCTTGAGCTCGCCGTGGTGGCCGGCGGCCACCAGTTCCTCGTAGACCGCGTCGACCTCCGACGGGCTCTCGCACCGCATCGCCAGCGAGTGACGGCCGCTTCCGGAGGGCGGTCGCCACCCCGGGTGGAAGGACCGCACGGTGTCCTCGGTGTCGAGCAACAGACGCAGCCCGCCCGGCAGTCCGGCCTCCGCGTGCGGCTCGTTCTCCGAGCCGTCGGGGAACGGGAAGCCGAGGCGGCGGTAGAAGGCGACGGCGGCGGCCATGTCGGTGACGACGAGGCCGATGGCATCGAATCGTGGAGTCATGCGGCCACCGTAGGCAGGGGCGGGCCGGCCGGTCTTGAAGGAATCGGACACCGCGCCGGCCGCGCCGGCTCATCCGAAGGTCACCGCCCCCAGCGGTGTGTCCACCGTGAAGGAGATTCCCACCGGGCCCGTCGTGAGGTCGAGGTCCGTGCCGAGGGCAGCCAGCAGGGGCCGGATCTCGTCCGGCTCGGGCGCGCTCGCGGTCAACGACAGCAGGGGAGTGGTGGGCAGGCCGGAGGCGGTGGGGTGGACCGTGGCGCTCCAGTCGATCAGGAAGGGGACGAGCCCGGAGGGGTGGGCGTCGTCGCCGTCGGTCAGGCGCCACCGGAGCAGCGTGCCGTCGGGCTTGCGGCGGCTCATCGACTGCGCCGGGCCGGGGTCGTAACCCCGGTCGCGGGCGGCCGCGATGGCCGCGTCCAGGTCGGGTGGGCTGATCGCCCAGGTGACCGTGCGCGGGACGGTGAGACCGTCGACGTCGAAGGGGCGGGGCTCGCCGGGCGCGGACTGCTCGGGGTCCGGGCCGATGATCTCCAGGTATCTGGTGCCGCCCAGGGACACCAGGTAGTTGCGCGTGCCCAGCCCGACGTGCACGCCGCCCGGGGCGGGGACCACACCGGTGCGCCGGGTGAAGTCGGCGACCGTGGCGGCCAGGTCGGGGGTCGCGAGGACGAGGTGATCGAGAAGCGCGGGAATGGCGTTCATCGCAGCCGAGGCTACGCAGAGCGGCGTCCGTGATGGAACACCTGTGCGCCAGGACACGCCGGTCAGTCGTCGAAAACGACCGTGCCGTCGGGCAGCAGCGTCGGATGGCCCCTTCGCGGCGCCGCTGAGCCGCACATCGACATGGCTCGCGCCTCTCGGGTGCGGTTCGGCAACCCCCTCAAGGGGCGCGGGGAACTGCGCACACCGAGGATCAGCGGGCCCTGGAAACGCGCCTCGACGCGTACGCGGCGGTCGTCTTCCTCTCCACCAGCGGCGAGGTCCTCACCCCGGCCGGGCGCGAGCGTCTCGCCGCGTACGTCGAGGCGGGCGGCGGCTTCGTGGGGGTGCACGCGGCGGCCTGCACCGAGTACGACTGGCCGTACTACGGCGAACTGCTCGGCGCCCGCTTCGACCGGCACCCCGACCTCCAGCCGGGCAGGGCGATCGTCGAGGACCGCGAGCACCCGGCCACCCGGCACCTGCCCGGCGTGTGGGACTTCGTCGACGAGTGGTACGACTTCCGCACCAACCCCCGCGGCACGGTACGGGTGTTGGCCCGCGCCGACGAGTCGTCGTACGAGGGCGGCGGCATGGGCGAGGACCATCCGCTGGTGTGGTGCCGTGAGCAGGGAGCGGGCCGTGTCTTCTACACGGCGCTCGGGCATTCCTCCGAGGCGTACGAGGACCCCGACTTCCGGGCCCACCTCCTCGGCGGCGTCGGCTGGGCGGCGAAGTCCGCCCGGTGACCGCGCCGACCCGGCCCCACCGAGGCCCGCCCGACGGCGGGTCGGGCGCGGCGGCAATGGCTCTCAGGGCCGCAGATCCGGGACCCGGGGATCAGGGACGCCTGCTGACCCGGTGTCCGGTCCGGCCCTGAGAGCCTCCGTCGCCGTGCGACCCTCAGCGGCGGGGCCTGCGCAGCGCCCGGAACTGGGGGCCGTACGTGCCCCGGCCGCCGGGGATGCCGGTCTCCATCAGTTCCACGGCCGGCTTCTCCAGGCCGCGCATCGTGCGGATGCCCGCGCCCAGGCTGCGGTGGCCGCCGCCCGCCCAGGCCGCGTCGAGGGAGTCCAGCACCGTGCTGTACATGGCGTCGAAGCGGAACAGCAGCCCCCCGACATGGGCGGAGGTGTTGCGCCAGCCGCCGACCGGGACCGGCGCCATGGGGCGCACGTCGGGGAAGGGCACGGGCGGGCCGACGAACCTCCAGCCGTCGTCGGTCTCGCGCAGCTCCCTGCCGTGGTAGATCTCCCCGAAGGCGTAGTAGTGCGCCGGACGGTCGTCCGAGAAGGAGTCGGTCGGGGAGCTCTCGGTGCCCTCGCCCTGCTCCCTGATGATCTCGATGGCGTGCTCGACGTCGTCGAGGGTGCGCACCGGGCGCAGCTCGTCGGTGTCGATGTGCTGGGTCACCTGGCCGCGCGTCGCCAGGTCCGGCCGTACCGCCCGGAAGGCTCCGAGCATGCCCTCGTAGAACTCACCGACGGTGGGGGAGGGCTGCACACTGCGGGCGAGGGACACCTCGGGCGCCTCGATCGCCATCATCACGTCGCGCACGAAGGGCCTGGTGAGGCCCGACAGATAGACGGTCACCCCGGCGCGCACTCCGCCCGGC
Source organism: Streptomyces sp. bgisy027 (assembly GCF_057710365.1). Taxonomy (NCBI): domain Bacteria; kingdom Bacillati; phylum Actinomycetota; class Actinomycetes; order Kitasatosporales; family Streptomycetaceae; genus Streptomyces; species Streptomyces sp. bgisy027. The sequence goes on along the minus strand of NZ_JBYIVZ010000008.1, from coordinate 79,278 downwards.
AGCGGACCGGGGTAGACGGGCGCGGCGGCCTTGATCTGCGGCCTGCCGCCCACGGCCACGAGCAGGTTGGAGACGATGCCCAGGTGGTACATCTCGTCGCCGACGATGCGCCGGATCATCCGAGCGACCTCGCTGCGCTGGTCCTTGACCGACCACCAGCCGCACAAGTAGGGCGGGATGGTGGCGAGTTCGAGCCCCACGGCGACCTGAAGGGCGGACCTGAGCCAGGCGACCCCGCGGCTGTCCTCGGGGACGGCCATCAGACGTGCCACGGACCCGAGGCCGGCCGCGGCCTGCACGGGCGCCTGCGCCGCCGCCACCCCGGCCGCCGCCACGTCCGCTGCCGCCACGTCAGCCTGTGACTCGGCGGCCTGTGCGGGACCGGCGACCGCGGCCGGCGCCCCGGCCGCCACCGCGGCCGACGCCAGGAACCTCCTGCGCTTGAACGGAGCAACCGCCGGCTCGTCCGGCTCTTCGCCCATACCCGTCAACCTCGCCTCAGCTCATAGGGACGGCCCCGCCTCGGCCAGCCGCACCGCAGCCGGGACCCCTCCGACAGCTCGCGAAGCTAGCAGCGATCACCGCCGCCACCAGGGCACACGTGCCGAACGGCGCATCGACCACCCTGTCGGGCCAACGATCAAGAGGCCGGGTGCATGGGCGCCCCGGCGAGGGCGGGGGGAGTCGGCCGAAGCCCTCAGCGCGGCGTCGCGTCCCGTGGCGCGGCCGTGCTCGACCGCCGCACCAGCCGCGTCGACAACTCCGTCCGTGTGCTCTCCGGCCGGTCCCCGTCCATCATCCGCACCAGCAGGCGCAGCGCGGTCGCCGCCATCTCCGACAGCGGCTGGCGGACGGTGGTCAGGGCGGGGGAGATCCAGCGGGCCTCCGGCAGATCGTCGAAGCCGACCACGCTCATGTCGTCCGGCACGCGCAACCCCCGTTCCGCCAGGGCCTCGTAGACCCCGAGGGTCATCCGGTCCGAGCAGACGAACACGGCCGTCGGCGGTTCGGGCAGGTCCAGGAGCTCCAGCGTCCGCAGGTGCGCGACGCCCTCGTCGAAGCCGGCGTGCCTGACGTACTCGGAACGGTGCCGCACCCCGGCCGAGGCGAGCGCCGAACGGTAACCGGCCACCCGGGCGGCGCTGCACATCTTGCGCTGGTGACCGGCGATGACGGCGATGCGTTCGTGGCCGAGCGCCAGGAGGTGCTCGGCGGCCGTCACCCCGCCGTGCCAGTTCGCCGCGCCCACCGACACCACACCGGGCGGCGGCTCCAGCACCGGGTCGATCATCACGAACGGGATGCGGTGCTGCGCCAGCCACGCGTACTGCGACGGCGTCAGCTCGGCCAGGTTGAACAGCACCCCGGAGGAGCCCCGCGCGGTGAGCTTGTCCAGCCAGCCCCGCTCCGGCCGCGCGCCCCGCGTCCGGGTCAGACCGGCCGAGACGACCACCTCCAGACCCGCGTCGTGGGCGGCCGCCTCCACCCCGTGCAGCACCGCGCCCGACCACGAGTTGTCGAGGGAGTGCACGACGAGGTCGACCAGGCCCGGCGTCTTCGCCGCGTCGAAGCGCGGTCTGCGGACATAGCCGAGCCGGTCCAGCGCCTCGGTGACCCGGCGGCGGGTCTCCGGGGCGACGTCCTCGCGGCCGTTGACCACCTTGGAGGCGGTCGGTACGGACACCCCGGCCTCGCGGGCCACGACCGCGAGGGTCGGCCCGGCAGCCACGCTCGCACCGCCCGTACGGACCATCGGGAACCACCTCTCCGGCCCGCCCGAGGGCCATGAAAAGTTTCGACCAGCGCGAAACAGTAAGCGCTTCCTACCCTAGGTTCGCCGCGCCGAGTCCGGAAGAGCCCGGAGTTCGCGGGAGTTAACGGGTCGCGGCTGCCGAAACGTCGAACACGCCCCGGATCAGCGGCAGATGAGGCGGAGTCCCGTGAGGTCGGCGATGAAGGACGAGTCGACGAGGTCCATGGGCATGGGCCGGACGGGCGCGGTCCGCGACAGGGCCCGGCAGCGGCAGGACCGCCCCCCGGCGGTCACGGACCGTGATCCGCCACGGCCGCCGGATCAGGTCCGCCCGTCGCGGCCGCTGGCGCTCCACCACCGTGACCGGCTCGGCTTCGGCACGCTGATGCACGCCGAGTGACCGGGTACGCCGAACAGCCCTCTCACCCGCCCGTGCGCCGGAATATCGGGCCACAATGAGTTGCTCTGATCTTCACGGTGCCCGAGCGCGGTGAGGAGGCTGGTGGACGTATGACGGCAGTCCGGACAGACCCCGTGGTGAGCACACCCTACGGTTCGGTGCGCGGCCGGTACGAGAACGGCGTCGCGGTGTTCCGGGGCATCCCCTACGCGGCACCCCCCTTCGGCCCGCTCCGGTTCCGGCCGCCCGTGCCGCCGGAACCCTGGGACGGTGTGCGCGAGGCCGTGGCCTTCGGGCCGACCCCGCCGAAGCCGCCGTACTCGGAGGCGTTCGCGCAGTACCTGTCCGACCCGGTCGTGCCCGGCGACGACTGTCTCAGCCTCAACGTCTGGACGCCCGAGCCGGGCCCCGGAGCCCGCCTCCCGGTCATGGTGTGGCTGCACGGCGGCGCCCTGACCCGCGGTTCTTCCGGCGTGCCCGTGTACGACGGGCACCCCTTCGCCCGGGACGGCGTCGTCCTCGTCTCGGTCAACTACCGGCTCGGCGTCGAGGGCTACGGCTACTTCCCGGACGTCCCCGCCAACCCCGGCCTGCGCGACCAGCTCGCCGCCCTGAACTGGGTCCACGCCTCCATAGCGGCCTTCGGCGGCGACCCGGACCGCATCACCCTGTTCGGCCAGTCCGCCGGCGCCATCAGCATCGGCGCGCTGCTCGCCGCCCCGCAGGCCCAGGGCCTGGTCGGGCGGGCGATCCTGCAGAGCGGCCCGCCCGAGACGGCCGAGCGGGACAAGGTGCGGCGCATGGTGCGCCGGATGGCGACCCGGCTCAAGATCCCCGCCACCGCCGCGGCCTTCGCCGAGGTCGACCGTGAACTGCTGCTGCGCACCCAGGCCGATGTGGGCCGGCTCAGCAGCCCGGTGGTCGGCGGGCCCGCCTTCGGCATCGTCGTCGACGGCGACCTCGTGCCCCGCGACCCGCTGGTGGCCCTCACCGAGGGCGACGCCGCGGCCGGCGTGGAGCTGATGCTGGGCTGGACCCGGGACGAGTACCGGCTGTGGCTGGTGCCGGGCGGGCTCCTGGAGCGCGTCGACCGGCTCGGCGCGGTCGCCCTGGCCGGTGCCATGGCCCGCTGCCACGTCGGCGCGGATGTGCCCCGCGGCTACCGCGCCCTGCACCCGAAGGCGGGTACCGCCGAGATCGTCGGTCAGATGGTCACCGACCACCTGCTGCGCCTCCCGCTGCGCCACCTGGCCGACGCCCGCCCCGGATCGTCGTACGTGTACGAGTTCGCCTGGCCCTCCACCCTCCCCGACCTCGGCGCCTGCCATGCCCTGGAGCTCGGCTTCGTCTTCGACACCGGAGAGGTCCCCGAGTCCCGCAAGCTGGCCGGCGAGGGGGCCCCGCAGGAGCTGGCCCACGAGATGCACCGGGCCTGGGTGCGGTTCGCGGTGGGCGGCGACCCCGGGTGGCAGGCGTGGGACGACACGCATCCGGTACGGATCTTCGGCGACGGCGACACCCGTACCGCCCACGGCCCGCGCGACGCCGAGCTCGCCCTGTGGGCCACCGCCGAGCCCCGCGAGCCCGCCCCCACAGCAGACCTGGCCGACGGCGTTCCCGCGCGCGGCGCCGAGATGCGGTCGGTCGTACGACGACTGCGGCTGCCCGGCGCGGTCCGCCGGCGCTGAGGGGCGCGGGGCGCTCTTCCAGGGGCGGCGGCCGAGCCTCGGCACGGGAAGCTACGCCGTGGCCTTCAGCGTCCGTGCGATCGAGCCGATCACCTCCGGGCCCACCCGGCAGCAGCCGCCGATCAGCCGCGCGCCGGACGCCCGCCACCCCCGGACCTCCTCCGCCGAGAACGTGGCGCGGCCGTCCCAGGCACGCGCCTCGGCGTTCCAGGTCTCGCCGCTGTTGGGGTAGACGACGACGGGCTTGCCCGTGACGCGGGCGGCGGTCTCCACGGCCCCCTCGACATCCTCGGGCGCGCAGCAGTTCACGCCGACCGCGATCACCTCGTCCGCGTCGGCGGCGAGTGCGAACGCCTCCTCCAGCGGCTGCCCGGCGCGGGTGCGGTCACCGGCCACGGAGTACGACAGCCAGGCAGGGACCCCGAGCCCGCGCACCGCCCGCAGCAGCGCCTCGGCCTCGTCGGTGTCGGGGACCGTCTCCAGCGCCAGCACGTCGGGCCGGGCCCCGGCCAGCACCTCCAGGCGGGGCCGGTGGAAGCGCTCCAGCGCCGCCACGATCAGCCCGTACCGTCCCCGGTACTCGGAGCCGTCCGCGAGCATCGCCCCGTACGGGCCCACCGACGCGGCCACCCACAGCGGGCGCGCGATGCCCTCGGCCCGCGCCCGCCGTACCGCCTCACGGGCCGACTCGACGCTGAGCGCGATCAGTTCGGCCGCGCGCTCATGCTCGATGCCGCGCTTGGCGAACCCCTCGAACGTGGCCTGGTAGCCGGCGGTGATCGCCACGTCCGCGCCCGCCTCGAAGTAGGCCAGATGCGCCTCGGTGACCGCCTCCGGCACCTCCGCCAGCAGCCGCGCCGACCACAGCTCGTCGCTCAGGTCGTGCCCGGCGGATTCGAGCTGGTTGGACATACCGCCGTCGAGCACGACCGTCCCGGCGGCGAGGGCTTCGGCGAGAGGGATGGCGCTGGTCATGTGGACGACGGTAGTCGAGGCAAACCCCCGCCTCGGGGGAAAGCGCTCTCTCCCGTCCCGTCGAACCCGTTGACCTCCCGGCGGCACACCCTTACCTTTTCGGCGTTCGTAATGACAGATCACGTCCGTAATTTCGAACACACCCCCCCATGTGACCCCGAGAGGCAGTCCGTATGAGCCGCAAACACGACCTGCCCGAAATCCCCAGCCGCAGACTGCTGTTGAAGGGCGCCGCGGCCGCCGGCGCCCTCACGGCCGTCCCCGGCCTCGCCCACGCCGCCCGGAAGCCGGTGCCCTACGAGAACCCCCTCGTCCGGCAGCGCGCCGACCCCCACATCCACCGCCACACGGACGGCCGTTACTACTTCACGGCCACCGCCCCGGAGTACGACCGGATCGTCCTGCGCCGCTCCCGCACCCTGGGCGGCCTGTCCACCGCGACCGAGTCGGTCATCTGGCGGGCCCACCCCACCGGCGACATGGCCGCCCACATCTGGGCGCCGGAGCTGCACCGCATCGGCGGCAAGTGGTACGTCTACTTCGCCGCCGCGCCCGCCGAGGACGTGTGGCGCATCCGCATCTGGGTCCTGGAGAACTCCCACCCCGACCCGTTCAAGGGCACCTGGGTGGAGAAGGGGCAGGTCAGGACGGCCTGGGAGACGTTCTCGCTGGACGCCACCACCTTCACCCACCGGGGCACCCGCTACCTCTGCTGGGCGCAGCACGAGCCGGGGACGGAGAGCAACACCGGCCTGTTCCTCTCCGAGATGGCGGACCCCTTGACCCTGACGGGACCTCAGATCCGGCTGTCCACACCGGAGTACGACTGGGAGTGCGTCGGATACAAGGTCAACGAGGGCCCCTACGCCCTCAAGCGCAACGGCCGGATCTTCCTCACCTACTCGGCCTCCGCCACCGACCACCACTACTGCGTCGGCATGCTCACCGCCGACGCCGACAGCAACCTCATGGACCCGGGCAGCTGGTCCAAGTCCCCGACGCCGGTCTTCACCGGCAACGACACGACGAAGCAGTACGGCCCCGGCCACAACTGCTTCACCGTCGCCGAGGACGGCCGCACCGACGTGCTCGTGTACCACGCCCGCCAGTACAAGGAGATCGTCGGCGACCCCCTGAACGACCCCAATCGCCACACCCGCGTCCAGCGGCTCGGCTGGCACCCGGACGGCACCCCGGACTTCGGCGTACCCGTGGCGGACACGGCGGCGGACACCACCGCAGCGACCGTGAAGGAGGGTGAGTGAGATGAGACGTGCGTACGCGGTCGCGCTCGCCTTCTGCCTCGCCCTGGCCGGTGCCCTGGTCACCGCGGGCCCCGCCCAGGCGGCGCCCCGGACCGTCACCACCGGCACGCAGTTCACCGACACCTCGGGCAACCCGGTGCACGCCCACGGCGGCGGTGTCCTCAAGGTCGGCTCGTACTACTACTGGTTCGGCGAGCACCGCAACGCCGACAACACCTTCCGCTACGTGGACGCCTACCGCTCCACCGATCTGAAGAACTGGGAGTTCAGGAACCACGTCCTGACCCAGTCCGGTGCGGCCGAGCTCGCCACCGCCAACATCGAGCGCCCGAAGGTCATGTACAACGCCGCCACCGGCAAGTTCGTGATGTGGATGCACAAGGAGAACGGCACCGACTACAGCGAGGCCCGTGCCGCCGTCGCCGTCTCCGACACCGTGGACGGCGACTACACCTGGCAGGGCAGCTTCCGCCCGCTCGGCCGGCACATGTCCCGCGACATCACGGTGTTCGTCGACACCGACGGCGCCGGCTACATGATCTCCGCCGCCCGTGAGAACCAGGACCTTCAGATCTACCGCCTGACCAGCGACTACACGGGCATCGCCGCCCTGGTCGCCGACCCCTGGCACGGCGGCCACCGCGAGGCCCCCGCCCTGTTCAAGCGGAACGGCGTTTACTTCATGCTGACCTCCGGCGCCACCGGCTGGAGCCCGAACCAGCAGCAGTACGCGACCGCCACGGACATCGCCGGCCCGTGGACCGCCATGACGAACGTCGGCGACCCCACCACCTACGGCTCGCAGACCGCGTACGTCCTCCCCGTGCAGGGCACTTCGGCCACCTCCTACCTCTACCTCGGCGACCGCTGGGGCAACTCGTTCGGCGGCACCGTCAACGACTCGCGCTACGTCTGGCTGCCGCTGACCTTCCCCTCCTCGACGTCGATGTCGATGTCCTGGTCCCCGGAGGTCACCGTCGACACGGCCACCGGCGCGATCAGCGGCACGAGCGCCGGCTACCACACCCTCGTGGCCCGGCACAGCGGCCGCTGCACCGACGTCACCAGCCAGTCGCAGTGGCCGGGTGCCCAGCTCAAGCAGTACGACTGCAACGGCGGCACCAACCAGAAGTACTGGTTCAGGTCCGTCGGCAGCGGCTACTACCAGCTGATGACCCGGCACAGCTCCCTGTGCGTCCAGGAGAACGCGAGCACGGTGACGCAGGAGAACTGCGACGCCTCGTCCACCGCCCAGCAGTGGTCGGTCACCACCAGCGGTTCCTACGTCGGCGTCGTCTCCCGCGCCACCGGCGAGTGCCTCGACGTGAACGGTGCGTCCACCGCCAACTCCGTCGCGATCATCACCTACACCTGCAACGGCGGCACCAACCAGCAGTGGACGCGGGGGACGTGAGTCGCCCTCAGGCGAGCAGATCGATCGCGTCGATCGCCGTGCCCGCCGTCGTCACCCCGATCCGAGGGCTGTGCGCGGCCGCCGCCCGGTCCCTGGTGGAGCCGCTCGGCGTCGAGGGCTCCGCGGCGCTGTACCTCTACGACGAGAAACGGGACAACACACACTTCGGTGCGTGGGGCAACGCTGTACGCGATCCTGGTCCGCGAAGAACTCGTCGTCCTGCATCTGGTGCCACGGGGCCTGATGCGGGTGGGATGAAACCCCTGGGGCGTCCCGACCGGAACCGGGGCGCCCCAGGCCTTGACCGAGCCGAGCCGCACGGAAAGAGAGCGATGCACCTGCCCCCGGACGACCGCACCCGCAGCCCCCGCACCGGCTACACCCGCGCCCACTGGGAGGCCGCCGCCGACTCCCTGCTCGCGGCGGTCGAGCCGTACGCCACCGAGGACCGCGCTCTGTACCACCTCCCCGGCGACCACGAGAGCTGGTCGGGCCGCCTCTCCGACGGCCTGGAGGGCTACGCCCGCACACTGCTGACGGCGGCTTTCCGCCGGGACGAGACGGTGCTGGAGCGCTACGCCGACGGGCTCGCGGCCGGTGTCGCGGGGGTCTGGCCCCGCATCGAGGACCGCGGCCAGCCCCTGGTCGAGGCGGCGTCGATCGCGCTCGCCCTGCGGCTGACCCGGCCCCTGCTGTGGGACCGGCTGGACGACGGGGTGCGGCAGCGCGCGGCGGCCTGGCTCGGGGACGCGCTCACCGCCCAAGCCTGGCCCTGCAACTGGGAGTTGTTCCCGGTGACGGTGGGCGGCTTCCTCCAGGAGGCCGGCCACGAGGCCGAGGCGTCCCGCAAGGCGATCGAGCGGGGCCTGGAGCGCATCGAGGACTGGTACGTCGGCGGCGGCTGGTACACGGACGGCGACGGCCGCAAGTTCGACTACTACAACGGCTGGGCCATGCACCTGTACCCGGTGCTGCACGCCTGGCTCGCACGCGACGAACGCCTCCTGGATCTGTACGGCGGCCGGCTCGAACGCCATCTGGACGACTACGCCCGCCTGTTCGGCGGCGACGGCGCCCCGCTGTACCAGGGCCGCTCCCTGACCTACCGCTTCGCGACCACGGCCCCGCTGTGGCTGGGCGCCCTCACCGGCCGCACCCCGCTGTCGCCGGGGGAGACACGCCGGCTCGCCTCGGGCGCGCTGAAGTACTTCCTGGAGCGCGGCGCCGTGGACACGAACGGCCTGCTGACCCTCGGCTGGCACGGCCCCGACGAGACGGTCCTGCAAGGCTACTCGGGCCCGGCGTCCCCGTACTGGGCGAGCAAGGGCTTCCTCGGCCTGCTCCTTCCGGCCGACCACGAGGTGTGGACGGCGCGGGAGCAGCCCGCCCCGGCCGAGCGCGTCGACGCGGTCACCGCGATCGCCGCACCCAACTGGCTGCTGCAGTCCACGGGTTCGGACGGCCTGGTCCGCCTTCACAACCACGGCAGCGAGGACGTCCGCTACGACCCGCACTACACCCGCCTCGCCTACTCGACGGCCACGCGACCCGCGCCGTCGCACGACAACAGCGTGATCGTCGGCGACGACCCCGGTCGTACGGACATCGTTCCGCTGGGCGTGGGGGAGGGCTGGGCGGCCTCGCGGCACTCGGTCGGCGACGGGGTGCGGGTCACGAGCGTGGTACTCGCGCAGGGTGCCGTCGAGGTGAGGGCCCATCTGGTGGCGGGGGCGCGGCCCGGGACGCCGGTGCGGATCACGGGCTGGGCCGCGCCGGACGGTCTCCGGGCCGAACTCCAGCCCGCCGGGGGTCTCGACGCCGACCTGACCGGCGTCACCGGCGACCGCCCCACCCTCTTCGTCGTCCTCGCCCGCCTCACCGCCGAACCGGAACCCGCGCCGCTGGACGAACTGGTGACCGTGCAGCCGGACGGTGCGGACGGGATCCTCGTCCGCTGGAGCGACGGCCGCGAGGTCCGGGCACGGTTCACGGGCGGCGAGGGTGTCGGCGTGAGTGTCTGAGCGCCGCCGGGCGCCGCGACGGCGTCAGATGGCCGCGGGCCGCCCGGAGAGACCCGCGCGGTCGAGCGACCGGGCGACGGCGGGCAGATCACGAGGGTCGCCGTCGGCGTCGGCGGAACCGACCCGCTCCAGCAGCAGCCGCGCGTCCAGCCGGTGACCAGTGGCCGGTCCTGTGAACGGCCATGTGTCCCCCGAGTAGCACTCGTCACGATGATGATCACCGCAACCGTACGGCCTGACCCCGCCCGCGCCGCGTCACTTCGGCCGGCACCGAAGTGACAGGGGCCTAGCGTGCGGAGCAGGGAACGAGGACAGCCGACGCACAGGGAGACCGTCGTGACCACCTTCGCCGAACTCCACCGAGGTGACGAGCCCCTGCTGCTCCCCAACGCCTGGGACCACGCCTCGGCCGGGGCGCTCGCCGCCGAGGGCTTCCGCGCGGTCGGCACGACCAGCCTCGGTGTGGCCGCCGCCGTCGGCCTGCCCGACGGGGCGTCGGCCACCCGCGACGAGACCCTGCGCCTCGCCCTCGCCCTCGGCTCGGGACCGTACCTCCTCTCCGTGGACGCCGAGGACGGCTACAGCGAGGACCCGGACGAGGTGGGGGAGTTCGCCCGGGAACTGGTTGCCGTCGGCGCCGTCGGCTTCAACCTCGAGGACGGTCTCGGCTCACCCGCGCTGCACGCCGCGAAGATCGCCGCCGTGAAGGCGGCCGCACCCGGCCTCTTCGTCAACGCGCGCACCGACACGTACTGGCTGGGGGAGGGGCACACGGACACCAGGGCGCGGCTGGACGCCTACCGACAGGCGGGCGCCGACGGCGTGTTCGTGCCCGGGCTCACCGAACCCGGCGAGATCGCCGCCCTGGTGAAACACCTCGACGTCCCCCTCAACATCCTCTACTCCCCGACCGGCCCCGCCCTTCCCCAGCTCGCCGACCTGGGCGTCCGACGCGTCAGCCTCGGCTCGCTGCTCTACCGGCGGGCGCTGGGCGCGGCGCTGGAGACCGCACTGGAGATCCGCGAGGGGCGCACGCCGGGCGGGGCCGTCCCGTCGTACGGCGACGTGGACGCGCTCAGCCGCCGGAGCGACGTGACTCACAGCGACGAGCCGTAGGTTCCTGTTAGCCTTGACTCTTTCGCGGGTATCACACCCTTTGGACTCATCACCGGCGAGGGACCGAGGAACCATGACCATGGACATCCCCGGCGACAGGCGCCTGGCGGCCGCCGTCGTGATGGACGACCGACAGCGGGTGCTTCTGGTGCGCCGCAGCGTCAAGGAGCGGTTCCTGCCCCAGGTGTGGGGCGTTCCCTGCGGGAAACTGGAGCCCGGTGAGAGTGCCGTGGACGGCGCCCTGCGCGAGCTGAAGGAAGAGACCGGACTGCTCGGTGAGATCGTCCGCAAGGTCGGCGAGTCCTCCTTCCTCAGCGACTACCGAGGGCACGAGATCAAAAACTGGCAGGAGAACTTCCTGGTCCGGCCCCTGACGGGGGAGATCACCCTGCCCGAGCCCGACCAGGACCACGCCTGGCTCGCCCGCGCCGAGCTGACGGACGTCGAGATCGACGAGTACAACCTCGACATCGTCCGTCAGGCGTTCACAGAGTCCTGAACTGCTCCGCAAGGTCCCGCAGCGCCGCCAGATACTCCGCCGTCCCCAACGGCACCTTCGCGACCGCGCCCGGATGCGGGCCCGCCGCCGTGAACACATCGGTGTGCGGCCGTCGTTCGGCGCCGGTCTCCAGGAACAGCGTCACCGTCGGCCGGTCCGTGTCGCACCAGGCCCGATGCAGGGTGTGCGCGGGCAGGGCGTAGGAGCTGCCCGCCGCGTACTGGCCCAGATGCGTCAGCCGCAGCCGCGCCGGCCCCGCCGGCTCCAGCATCCAGCTCGCCGAATGCTCCGCCAGCGACTCCTCGTAGCGGGCGGCCGCGATGCCGTCGTCGCCGACCTCGTACAGCTCCATGGCCAGCCGGCCCCGTACGACACAGGACGCCAGCGGTGAACGGTGGTTGTGGATGTCCTCCTTGCCGATCGCCCCCGCGCCCGGATGCCACACGTGCGCGCGCAGCATCTGACGCGGCCCGCCGTCGATCAGCAACAGCTTGTCGAAGCCGAGGACATGCCGGTACGACAGACGGGCGCGAGCATCCGGATCCCCCTCGCCCGAGGCGAGTTCGGCGATCAGTTCCAGCAGCCGCTCGGGCGAGCCGAGTTCGGTGACGACCGCACGGGCCGCGGCCACCAGCCGGTGCTCGGGCAGTTCACCGTCCAGTGCCCCGGCCAGCAGCCTCCGTGCCGCCAGGACCTGCCGACCGCCCATGCACTCATCCTCCAACACCCGCTCGAATCAACCGACTTCAGCCATGCGGCTGGTACATCCATACGGCATGCGCGCGCAGCGCCGAAAGACCTTGATAGGTCATCCACATCGGCCGCCGACGCTCGGTCGCCTCGTGACGCGCCCACAGCCAGATGCCGTCCGTCTGCCCCGCCCACACCGCGGCGACGGCCCCCTCCAGCCGTACCCGGAGCTCCTCCTCCAGACCCTCCGCGCGGGCGATCTCCAGCGCGCTCGGTGTGAGCAGGGCGCGGGCGAGCCAGGACGCGGTGAAGTGCCGTACGTTCAGCACCTCGTGGCGGGCCGGGTCGTCGGTGCGAGGCCGGCGCACCTCCTCGTGCAGGTTCGCCAGGTCCGGGCAGGTGTCGTGGGGCGCGTCCGGGCACGACAGCAGCCAGCGGATGCCGTCCTCACGGGCGGCACGGGCGCGTTCGGCGCGCGCGTCGCCGTCCTCGCCCAGCACCCGGGCGGCCCGGTCCAGGGCGACGACGGCCTGCGCGGTGTGCAGCGGGGACGGCCTGCCGTACGGTGGCTGGAGGCGGTAGCCCCAGCAGCGCAGATGGTCGCGGCGCGGGTCGCTGATCGCGCCGTCGGCGAGCGCCTCACGCAGCAGGGGCAGGACCTCGGAGCGGGGCGCGGCCCGCAGCAGCCCGCGCAGCACCGTCGTCACGACGTGGGTGGACTCCCGCCCGGTGCGGTCGAGTTGACGGGTGAACCCGTCGGCGCAGCGTTCCACCTCGGCCGCCAGCCGCTCGGGGGAGGCGCCCGCGCGGGCCAGCGCCCCCAGCACCAGCGCCGTGACCTCCGGCCGCGCCTCGGAACCCTGCGAGCGGGCCGACCAGCCACCGTCCGGGAGCCGCAGCCGCCACAGCGTGTCGACCAGTTCGCCGGTGCTCAGCCGCCCCTCGGGCACGCCGAGGTCGAGCATGATGTGCAGGCCGTAGGCGGTGCCGACGGGCGTGGGCCGGGACGGCGTGTCCTCGCCGAGGGAGTGCGGCCAGCCGGTGAGCCGCCCGTGCTCGGAGTCCTCCACCACGGACACCTGCTCGACGAGGGTGTCGTAGGCCGTGGCGAACACGGCCGGGAGCGGGCCGGGAGCGCCCGGTGCCATCGCGCCGGGCCCCACGGTGGGAGCCGGCGCCGAGTCGGCCGCCGTCCGCGCCCGCAGCAGGCCCGCCGCCAGCCAGGCCGCGACGAAGGTGCCGAGCCCGCTGACCCCGGAGATCAGATACCGGGCCGCGGATCCGTCGATGGAGTCGGGCAGCACACTGAACAGGAACTGGAAAACGCCGTACCCGGCGGCCGCGGCGCCGAGGCCCCCGAGCCAGCCGACGAAGCGTGCCGGGGGCGAGGTGTCCGGGTGGTCCGCGTCGGCAGAAGGGGGTGCGGGATCGGGCCGACGGGACCTCAGGGGGCCGCGTCCGAGCTGCTGTTGGGACAAGACGCGCTCCCTCCCCCGTGGCGGCGGCGTGTGAACTCCGCGAAGCTTCCAGTCTAAGTGGTCAGCGTGGCACCTGGGGCAACGGCCGGTGCTGCCCGTCGCGCGGCCAGTTGGCGAGAGCCACGTGCAGGGCGTCGATCGCGCGGTCCCACGACTCGCGCACGTCCCGCGGAGCCCCGAACGCCCCGGTGGACTCCAGCGCGCAGTAGCCGTGGAAGGTGCTGCGCAGCAGACGGACGGCGTCGGTGAGGTCGGGTTCCTCCAGGCCGTAGGTGCGGAGCACGCCGTAGGTGATCTCCGCGGTGCGGCGCATCGCGGGGGAGCCGGCGACGAGCAACTGGTCGACGCGGATCCCGGTCGCGGCGTACCGGCCGGGGTGCTGCAGGGCGTACTCCCGGTAGGCGTCCGCGAAGGCGGCGAGCGCGTCCTTGCCGGCGCGTCCCGCCACGGCCGCGGCGATCCGGTCGATCATCTCGCCGCCCGCCAGCAGGGCGAGGCGGACGCGCAGGTCCTGGAGGTTGCGGACGTGCGAGTACAGGCTCGCGTCCTTCACGCCGAAACGCCGGGCCAGCGCGGACAGGCTGACGTTCTCGAAGCCCACCTCGTCGGCGAGCTCCGCGGCGGCCGCGGTGAGGCGGTCGGCGGTGAGTCCTGCGCGGGCCATGGGGGTGTGTCCTTCGACTGCGGAAACCTGAAGCGACTGGGCAGGATGCTAGTGGTCGCCGGTCGTGCCCGGCCGGACCAGCCCCGTCTCGTACGCCAGGACGACGGCCTGGGCGCGGTCCCGCAGCGACAGCTTGGCGAAGATGCGGGCCACGTGGGACTTCACCGTGGCCTCGCTCAGGGTGAGACGGGCCGCGAGCTCGGTGTTGGACAGGCCCCGGCCGAGAAGGGTGAGGACCTCCCGTTCGCGGGGAGTGAGGGACGTGAGGCCGGCGGGGACGGCGGGCTCGTGGGTGGCGGCGTCCCCGGCGAAGCGCTCCACCAGACGGCGGGTGATGGAGGGGGCCAGCAGGGCGTCACCGGTGCTGACCAGACGTACGGCCGCCGCCAGGTGCTCGGGCGTGACGTCCTTGAGGAGGAAGCCGCTCGCCCCGATCGACAGGGCCGTGTAGACATAGCGGTCCAGGTCGAAGGTGGTGAGCATCAGCACCCGGCAGTCCGGGGCCTGCACGAGGATGCGTCGGGTGGCGTCCAGGCCGTCCATGTTCGGCATGCGGATGTCCATCAGCACCACGTCCGGGCCGAGTTCACGCGCCATCGACACCGCCTCCACGCCGTCCGCGGCCTCGCCGACCACCTCGATGCCGCGCGCGGTCAGGATCAGCCGGAAGCCGGTGCGGATCAGCGTCTGGTCGTCGACGATCAGCACGCGTGGCGCTCGCTCGGCCGGCGGCGCCGTCACGGCCGGTCCAGGGGGATGCGCGCCCGGACGCGGTAACCGCCGCCGAGCCGCCGCCTGGCGTCCAGGTCACCGCCGTGGACCGCGACCCGCTCCCGCAGCCCCAGCAGCCCGCGCCCCGTGCCGTCCCGGTGCCGCGGTACCGGCCGTGGCTCCTGCGGGGCACCTCCGGTCAGCACGCTCGGCCCGGTGCTGAGGACCTCCACCCGCAGCGCGTGGTCCGCGTAGCGCACCGTGACCTCGGCCTTGCCCCCGTCGCCGTGCCTGAGCGCGTTCGTCAGGGCCTCCTGCACGATGCGGTACGCCGTCACGTCGATCCCCTGCGGGAGGGGGCGGGGCTCGCCGGAGATCCGGACCTCGACCGGCAGCCCGGCGAACGACACCCGGTCGACGAGCTGCCCGAGCCGGTCCATGCCGGGCTGCGGGGCGAGGCCGGCGGCGCTCGCGCGGTCGTCCTCGCCCGTCTCGGTGTCGTCGTCCTCGCCGCTCGGCGACGGGGCGAGCAGCCCCAGCAGATGCCGTAGATCCGTCATCGCGCCGCGGCCCGCGTCCTCCACCGCGCGCAGCGCCGCCGACGCCTCGTCCGGCATGGTGCCCATGACCTCGCGGGCGGCGCCGGCCTGGACGACCATGAGGCTGACGTTGTGGCTGACGATGTCGTGCAACTCGCGGGCGATCCGGTCGCGTTCGGCCGAGACCGCCGCCCGGGCGGCGCTCTCCCGCTCCCGCTCCAGCAGCCAGCCGCGCTCCCCGACGGCCTGCCGCCAGCGGCGCCGCGTCCGCAGCAGCGCCAGGGACAGGGCCAGTACGGCCGCGCACGCCACCGCGAGTGCCACCGCCGGCCCGTTCGTCTCCCAGTCCCCCATGGGGTTCACCCTGGCAGACGATTCCCCGTGCACGCATCGGCCTGGAGACGCAGGCCCTGCATCCACAGGATGAGGCGCCCGGCGAGATGCCGTCCGGGGACGGATGCCCTCTCCCGCCGTGCCTCGTAGCGTCCTGCCCATGACAGTCGAGGACAGCAGTGGAGAGGTCGTCGTACGGCTCGACGGCGTGCACAAGGAGTACGGCGAGACGACGGCGCTGGCCGGGGTTTCGCTGGAGATCCGGGCCGGTGAGGCGGTCGCGGTGATGGGCCCCTCGGGGTGCGGCAAGTCCACGCTGCTCAACATGATCGCCGGCCTGGACCGGCCCACGGGCGGCACGGTCGTCGTGCACGGGGAGAACGTGGGGGAGCTGAGCGAGAAGGGGCTCGCCCTGTACCGGCGGCGCCGGATCGGCATGATCTTCCAGTTCTTCAACCTGATCGACGACCTGTCCGCCCTGGACAACGTGGCGCTGGCCGCCCAGCTGACCGGCACCCCGGCCCGGCAGGCCCGCCGCCGTGCCCTGGAGCTCTTCGACGAACTCGGCATCGGGCAGCGGCGCAACGCCTACCCCGCCGTCCTCAGCGGCGGCGAGCGGCAACGCGTCGCCGTGGCAAGGGCGTTGATGAACCGCCCGGCCCTGCTGCTGGCCGACGAGCCGACCGGCGCCCTGGACAGCCGCTCCGGGGAACAGGTCATGGATCTGCTGCTCGACCTCAACCAGATCGGCCAGACACTGATCCTGGTCACCCATGACGAGCACCTCGCGAGGCGCTGCGCCAGCCGGCTCGTGGAGTTCGCCGACGGCCGGGTCACCGGCGAGCACACCCTGGAGCCGACCGCATGAGGGCCGTGTGGCGCGCCGCCCGCGCGGCGGTACGGCGGCGCAGACTCCAGACGCTCGTCATCGCGCTGGTCACCCTGACCTCGACGGCGGCGACGGTCGTCGCCGTCGGTCTGCTCGACGCGGCCTCCGCACCTTTCGACAAGGCCTTCGGCAGGCAGCACGGCCCGCATGTGACCGCCGTGTTCGACCCGGCGAAGGTGTCCGCGCGGCAACTCGCGCGGGCCGCCCGGCAGCCCGGCGTTGCGGCCGCCGCGGGCCCCTACGCGCAGGCCACGGTCGAACTGCCGGACGGCGCCATGACCTTCGGCCTCGGCAGCCGGATCACGGTCGTCGGCCGCGCCGACCCCGACGGCCCCGTGGACCGGCTCGACCTGTGGGCGGGCCGCTGGGCCACCCGCCCCGGCGAGGTCGTCCTGAACCGGCAGTCCGACTGGACCGCGGACGACCTCGGCAAACGGCTCCCGATGCCCTCGGGCGGCCCGGCGCTCACCGTCGTCGGGTTCGCCTTCGACCTGAGCCGCACCGCCGACGCCTGGGTCGCACCGCAGCAGATCGACGCCCTGGAGCCGAGCGCCACCCAGATGCTGTTCCGCTTCCCGGACGCCTCCTCGCAGGACCGGCTGCGCGCACAGCTCGGCACGGTCACCGAACGGCTCCCGGCGCACGCCCTGGCCGCCTCCCGGACGTATCTCACCCTCAAACACCAGGTGAGCAGTTCGGCACGGGCGTACACGCCCTATCTGATGGCCTTCGGCATCCTCGGGATCGCCGTCGCGGTGCTCATCATCGCCAACGTGGTCAGCGGCGCGGTGATCTCCGGGTTCCGGCACATCGGCGTGCTCAAGGCACTCGGCTTCACGCCGGGGCAGGTGGCCGCCGTATACCTCACGATGATCTCCGTGCCGGCGGTCGTCGGCTGTGTGCTCGGCGCACTCCTCGGCAATGTGCTCGCGCGCCCCTTCTTCGAGTTCGTGTTCATGGGTCCGGACGCGGGAGTGCTCCACGACCACGTGTCCGTCGCCGCGTGGGTGAACGCCGTCACCCTGCTCGGCACGCCCGTGGTCTGCGTCCTCGCCGCACTCGCCCCGGCCCTGCGCGCCCACGGCATGTCGGCGGCACGGGCGATCAGCGCGGGCAGCGCCCCGCGCGCCGGCCGTGCCCTGGGCATCCAGCGCCGGCTGGCCGGCAGCCGGCTGCCGCGGTCCGTGAGCCTGGGCACGGGCCTGCCGTTCGCCCGGCCCGGCCGCAGCGTCCTGACGCTGGCCGCCGTGGTCCTCGGGGTGACCACGGTGACGTTCGCGACCGGACTCGCAACGACCATGGACCGGTTCGGGAACGCGGGCCGCGACGCCTACCAGGTGACCGTGTACGCCTCCAGCTTCCGGCACGGCAAGGAGATCCAGCCGCAGCACGACGACCCTGAACTCACCTCCCTGCTGCGGGAGTTGCCGGGTGCGAGAGAGGTCACCGCCCGGGCGTCGGTGGACGTCCGGCTGGCGGGCTCGGCCCATCAGGTGACCCTCGAAGGGCGTCGGGGCGACCGGCTCCGGCTCGACGGTGTCCTCACCGACGGCCGGTGGATGCGCACGAGCGGCGAGATCGTCGCCGGCTCGGCCTTCCTGCGGCAGAACGGCGTACGGGTCGGCGAACGGGTGAGCCTGGAGAAGGGCGGTCGTACCGAACGGGTGCTGGTCGTGGGTGAGTTCATGGAGAGCAATGCCCGGATCGTGCTCTCCGACTGGCCGACGCTGACGGCGCTCGCTCCGGCCGAGCGGCCCATCGCCTACCACGTCAAACTGCGCGACGGCACCGACCCGGCCGGCTACGCCCGCGCGGCCCGCGCCGCCGACGCCGGGATCACCCCGGACGTGCGGGGCTCCAACGCCGTCACGCAGACCATCGTCGGCTCGGCCTTCGCCCTCACCGTGATGCTCGCCGCGGTCGCCTCCCTCGGCGTCTTCAACACGGTCGTCCTCAACACCCGCGACCGCAGGCGCGACCTGGGCATGCTCAAGTCGATCGGGATGACCCCAGGCCAGGTCACGGCGATGACGGTGACGTCGATGGCCGTGCTCGGCGCGCTGGGCTCCCTGCTCGGCATCCCCCTGGGCATGGCCGGCTACGAGCTGGTGATCCCGCGTATGGCGGACGCGGTGGACATCACCCTGCCGTCCTACATGACGGACGTCTGGCGGGCCCCCGCCCTGGCCGGACTCGCCCTCGCGGGGCTGCTGATCGCGGTGCTCGGGGCGTATGTGCCGGCGCGCAGGGCGGGGCGGCTGACGATCGGGGAGGTGCTGCGCGGCGAGTGAGGCCGCGGCCTCAGCAGCGCCTGCCGTGGGCCACGACCAGTTCCACGTCCTCGGCCCGCACTCGCAGGGCGTGGCGCTCGGTGTCCTTGCCCCGGGACGGCGACGGGTCCCAGAGCCAGAGGGTGTCGCCGCTCGGCTTGAAGGACGGCACCGGATGCCCGGTCGGGACCGGGCCGTTGACGACCGGTGTCCCGTCGCCCAGCGGCCGGACGCAGACGAGTTCGGCCCGCAGGCCGAAGTAGCCGGGCGGACGGTGGCCCGCGCCGGCCGCGTCCATCGCGCGACCGGCGGCCTTCTCCACGTCGTCGAGCGCTCGACCGCGGTCGGCCGGGCGGTCCAGCGGGAGCCGTGCACGGGGACTTCGACGATCAGCCCGGCGTACCCGTCTTCCACGGTGACCGAATCGCCGTCCCGAGCGGGCCGCACTCCCCAGCCCCGGGCGCCGAACACCCCGCTCGCCGACTCCAGTTCGTCCTGGTCGTCACGGACCTCGACGACCAGGCGCACCCTGCGGTTGTACGGTCCCAGCGCCTCCGGTGTCACCGGGGAGGTCGCGCACCGTCACCCGATCGGCGCGTACAGTACCCCCAGCTTGTCGATCTCGTCGCCGGAGCGCCCCGTGAACCCGGCGATCTGCCAACCCGACGGCGCCGTGAAGGTCTTCGCGTCCGCCGTCGCCGTACCGGAGGACAGCGTGCGACCCCGGTCGGTCGTGAAGGCCGCCGAGAAGATCCTGGTACGGCCGTCCTTCCGGCCCTGCGTCAGCCTCACTCCCGTGAGGTGCTCGCCGGAGGCGAGGGTCAGGGACGTCGCGGTGCCGCCCGTGCCGCCGTGAGTGAGGGTCCTGCCGCCGTCGTGGGCCAGGGCGACCGCGTCCAGTCGGGAGCCGCCGCGCAGGGTCAGGGTGCGGGGCGCGGGCGTGGCCGGCAGGTCGTCGGCGTCGTTGAAGGCCGTGCCGTGCGGGCCGCCGAAGAAGTCGCTCGCCCTCAGGGACGGGTCGAGGGTGTAGGAGAAGCCGACCGTGTGCGGGAAGTGGTCGGAGAGGTGCTCGCCGTCCGCGCGGAGGAACTTCGCCCAGTCGTTGCCGTAGCGGGTCGCGTTCAGGGACAGCAGCTCGCTGCCGCGGTAGAGGACCTTGTCCACGACTTCGCAGTCGTCGGTGGGGGCCGTGGCGTCGCACAGCAGCGCCTCGCTGCCCGCCGCCGGGGGAGTGCCGCCCCTGACCAGCCGCACCCAGGCGTCGGTCAGGCCGTTCTCGGCGACCAGGGTGCGGATGTTGTCGCCGGTGCGCGTGTAGCGGGTGTTGGTGTCGCCCATGACGATCACCGCGTTGCCGGCCGAATTGGCCTGGATGAAGTCCGAGAGCTGCTCGACGTTGGCGCGGCGGGCGGCGAGCGCGGCGTCGTCGGAGTCCGCGTTGGTGTGGACGTTGTACAGGTCCACGAACACGCCCTCGGCGAGGCGCACCCGGGCCAGTGTGAAGCCCTTCGGGGTCAGGCAGTTGGTGCCGGTGCAGTCGTTCCACCGCACCCGCTGGAAGTCCTCGAAGGGGTGGTCGGAGAGGGTGTTGAGGCCGTCGCCGAAGGCCGCGCCGCCGCTGGTCGCCGTGCGGTGCGGGTGGGTGTCGTTGGCGTACAGCGAGGCGTGGTAGTTGAAGTCCTCCTGCACGTTGACGATGTCGTACGGGGCCAGCCGCTGTCCGATGAGAGGGGTGTTCGTCTCGGGGTCGCTGTCGCCGAGGCCGAGGGGAAGGCCGGCGATGTTGTACGTCAGGACGTCGAAGGACCCGGAGGCGGCGGCCGTCGCGGCTGTCGCGGGGGTGGCTGCGGTGGCGGTGAGGCCGGTGAGGGCCAGCGCGGCCGCGGTGAGCGTACCGATCAGTCTTCTCATGGTGGGGATGTCTCCGGTCGGTGACGAAGAAGATGAACTTGAAGTCGAGCGTTGAAGTTGAGCGTTGTTCAGGTTCGATGTCAACAAGGCTGACGTACAAGGGTCGTTGAGGAAACTGTGAGAGGCGGGGCGTTCCGCCGTGTCGGTGGCACCCGGCGGTCATGCCTCGCTCGTTCAACGTTCATGTTTCGCCTTGATCCTCCACAGGCGGCGCAACAGCGCCGCAGAAGGCAGCCGCCGGAAGCCGGCGGCATCCCAGGAGGCGTTCATGGGACACGGGCACACGCACGGCCACGGCCATCACCACCACCACGGACACGACCACGACCACTCGCACGACGCGGCGGCCGCGCTGCCGGCGGCCTTCGACCCCGCCGTGCCCGACGAGGCCCTCACCCCCGAGCAGCAGTCGCGCCGCACCCTGCTGCGCCGGGCCGGTCTGCTCGGCGCGGGTCTGGCCGCCGCGAGCGTCGTCACCCCGGCCGCCGCCGCTCCCGGGTCCGCCGCCTCCTCGGCCCCGGCCTCCGGCGGCCGCCGGTCGAACGGCTTCCTGTGGCTGTCCGGTGACCACCACATCCACACCCAGTACAGCAGCGACGGCAAGTACCGCGTCGTCGACCAGGTCCGCCAGGGCGCCAAGCACGGCATGGACTGGCTGGTCATCACCGACCACGGCAGCACCACCCACGCCAAGATCGGTGTCGACAAGGTCAACCCGGACATCAGGGCGGCACGCGCGGCCTACGAGGACACCCTCGTCTTCCAGGGCCTGGAGTGGAACATCCCGGGCGCCGAGCACGGCACCGTCTTCGTACACCCCGGCAACAACGAGGTCTCCGTCCTCAAGCAGTTCGAGACCGACTACGACGGCAGCGTCAAGAGCGCCTCCGACTCGACGCCCGCCAACGAGGCTCTCGCCGTCGCCGGCCTGAACTTCCTGGCCGAGCAGGTCCAGCGCCGCAAGGTCAAGGACGCGCTGATGCTCGCCAACCACCCGGCGCGGCGCGGCGTCGACTCCCCGCACGAGATACGCAACTGGCGTGACGCGGGCCGCGGCCGCCAGATCGCCATCGGCTTCGAGGGCGCCCCCGGCCACCAGGCCGCCGGCCTGCCCGCACCGATGGGCCCGGGCCGCGCCCGCGGCATCTACGACAACAACCCCAGCGCCAACTCCTTCGCCGGCTACCCGCTGGAGAGCTACCGCACCTGGGGCGGCTTCGACTGGATGACCGCGACCGTCGGCGGACTGTGGGACAGCCTCCTCGCCGAGGGCAAGCCGTGGTGGATCACCGCCAACTCCGACTCCCACCAGGTGTACGCCGACACCGCGGCGCGCGGCGGCGGCAACTTCGACGCCAACGGACGCTACGACGACCCGGTCTACAACGGCCGGATCGACATCACCCAGGGCGACTACTGGCCCGGCCAGTACAGCCGTACGCACGTCGGCTCCGACCGCTTCTCCTACGCCGCCGTCATGGAGGGCATCCGAGCGGGCCGCATCTGGGTCGACCACGGCGGGCTGATCGGCGCCCTCGACGTCCGGGTGAGCGGCGGCCACCGCTGGGCCACGCTCGGCGGCGCCCTGCACGTCCGCAAGGGCACCGACGTCAGGCTGACCGTCGACGTGGCGATGGCCGGCGGCCCCAACTGGGCGGGCTTCGTGCCCAAGCTGGCCCGTGTCGACGTCATCCAGGGCGACGTCACCGGCCCGGTCGCCGACAAGGACACGTTCACCGCGCCGACGGCGAGGGTGGTCAAGTCCTACGAGGTGAACAAGTCCTCCGGCACGCTCCGTCTCACCTACGACCTCGGCAGGGTCGACCGGCCCGTCTACGTCCGCGTGCGCGGCACCGACGGCAACCGTGGCGCCGTCGGCGCGATGGGCGCCGCCGTTGACCCGGCCGGCCCCGCCATCGACGTCGTCGGTGACGCCGACCCGTGGCGCGACCTGTGGTTCTACTCCAACCCGGTGTGGGTCCTGCCCTCGTGACGCCGTACGTCCTGACGGTGGACGCCGATGTCAGGGACCTCCGCGCGGCCGACCGCCTGCTCCACACGCTGGCGGCCGAACTCGCCCTTCCCGAGGGCGTGTTCGGCTGCACCCACCTGGTGCGGGGAGAGCGTCCGCGGGTGGCGCTCTCCCTCGCCCTGCCGTCCGAGCCGCTCCTGCGTACCGCCCAGGAGCGGCTCACGGCCGGGGGCCGCGAGGTGTCACCGGGCGCGCCCGACGCGGTCGGCCGCGCGGTCCTCTACCCCGGCGTCTCGACCCTGACCGGCACCCTGACCGTCGCGGACGTCCTGTCCCGCTCGGCCATCGACCGCGTCACGGTGCTCGGTACCCCGGGCGCCCCCGCCCCCGACACCCCCCTGGTGACGAGGGAACACGTCCGCCCGCAGTGGCAGCACGACGAACTCGTGCTGACCGCCATGCCGGCGATCGGCGGCACCCTGGTCCCCTTCGAGGTCCCGGACCCCACGCCCTGCTGCGCCGACCACTGAGAGGAATCACCGCAACGCCGGTCCCCGACCTGAGAGTTGACTCTCACGTTGTCTGAGAGAACACTCTCATGTCATGGATTCCGGCAATCGCTTCGGCGACATCGAGATCACCGACCCGAAAGCCATGCGGGCCCTCGCGCATCCGGTACGCCTCGCCGTTCTCGAACGCCTCCAGCGCGAAGGCCCCGCCACGGCCTCCCAGCTCTCCCCGCACGTAGGGGCCACCCCCTCCGTCACGAGCTGGCATCTGCGGCATCTGGCGGGCTTCGGGCTGGTCAGGGACGCCGCCGAAGGCGGCAGCGATCGTCGCGAGCGGCGCTGGGAGGCGGTGGCGCGCGGCTTCCGGTTCCAGGTGCCTCGGGACGCGGAGGGCACCGCGGCCGCGCGGGCCCTGGGGCGGGAGATGTTCGCCCGGGCCGGCGAACTGACCGAGCGGTGGACCACCGACACCGAGCCCCGGCTGGAACCGGCCTGGCGCAGGGCCGTGAAGCTGGGCAACACCCGGATCGTCGTGACGGCGGACGAACTCGCCGCCATCGAGGACGCGATGGAGGCCGTACTCGCCCCGTACGTGATGCGTGCGGCCGCCGAGCGGCCGGCGCACACTCGCGGCGTACGTCTCCTGCGGTACGCCCTGCCGGAAGCGGCGGAGGACTCCGCCGACGGGACGGAGACATGAGGCTCGTGTCGTCCGCATCCCTGTGGCGGGACGGCAGGTTCACGCGCAGCTGGGCGGGCAGCGCCGTCTCACAGTTCGGCGACCGGATCTCCGAGCTCGCGCTGCCCCTGATCGCCGCCGGTGTGCTCGACGCCTCGGCCGACCAGGTGGCCTGGCTGACGGCACTGGTCTGGACGCCGAACCTGCTCGCCCTCGTACTGGGCGCCTGGGTCGAACGCAGGCCGCACAAGCGGCGGTTGCTGATCGCTACGGATCTCGTACGCGCGGGCGTGCTGCTCACTGTGCCGATCGCCCACGTGCTGGACGCCCTGACGCTGGGGCATCTGTACGTGGTCGCCTTGCTCACCGGACTGGCGAGCGTGGCGGCCGGCTGCGCGTGGGCGCCCTTCTTCGCGACGCTGGTGCCGCGCTCGGTGTACGTCGAGGCGAACAGCAAGTTCGGGGCCGCCCGTTCGGCGTCCTTCGTCGCCGGGCCGGCGCTCGGCGGAGGGCTCGTACAGACACTGACCGCACCGGTCGCCGTCGCCGCCGACGCGGTCTCGTTCGTCGTGTCCGCGCTGCTCCTGCGCTCTGTCGCGCTCGACGAGCCACCCCCGGCCACCGCCGCTCGCAACGCGCTCGTACGGGACGCGCGCGAGGGCGCGGCACACATCGTCCGCGATCCGATACTGCGGGCGAGCCTCGCCTGCACGACGACCGTCAACTTCTTCACGTTCATCTCCAGCACCGGACTCGTGGTGCTGTTCGCCGACCGGGTCCTCGCTCTCTCCCCGGCGGCCATCGGCCTCACGATGGGCATCGGCGCGAGCGGCTCCCTCGTCGGCGCGCTGGCGGCCCCCCGGCTGGCCCGGCGCATCGGCGTGGGCCGCGGTATCGCCGTCGGCGCCGTGCTGTTCCCGGCGCCCATCGCCCTCGCCGCCGCCGCGGACGGACCCGCCTGGGCGCGGGCCGGGACACTGGGGACCGCCTATTTCCTCATCGGCCTCGGCGTCATGCTCTTCGACGTCAACCTCAACTCCCTGCAGACCGCCGTGATCCCGGACGCGCTCCGCAGCCGCGTGGCCGGCGCCTACAGCACCGTCAACTACGGAGTGCGCCCGCTCGGAGCGGTCGTCGGCGGTGTGCTCGCCACCACCGTCGGCCTGCGCACGACCCTCGTCGTCGCAGCCGTCGGAGGGACCCTGTCCCTGCTGTGGCTGCTGCCCTCGCCGATACCGGGCATCCGCGCCCTGGACGGCGATCTGCCCACCGCGCCCGCCGAACCACCCGGTCACGCCACGGAATTGAGGCTGCCCGACCAACCCGGGTAGGTGCTCCTGGGACGCCTCGGCGCACGTGGAGTTGCCGGAGTTTCGTGGAGTGTCCGTGATTCGGGTCGGCTGGGGCGGATGACGTACGAGTCGGTGCGCGGCGATGGATCCGACAGCCGGGCGTCTTCCGAACCGGAGGAAGAGTCCGGCCGCCCACTGCGGCGGCACCGCGACTTCGCGACCTTCTGGGTCGCGCAGACTCTCTGCCTTCTCGGGGACTCCTTCGCGCTGATCGCTCTGCCGTTGCCGGTGCTCCAGGCGACCGGTTCGATCGCGCGGATGGGGCTGCTCACGGCGGTCGGTGGGGCCGCCTCGGTGGTCGCGGCGGTGTTCGCGGGGGCCGTCGTGGACCGGGTCGACCCGCGGCCGCCCCGATCGGCGCGGCCGTCCTCACCCGGGCCGCGGAACACCAGGGCACGACCCCGGTGAGCCTGGTCGCGGGCGCGTGCTGCGTGCTGATCGCGGGCGCCGCCCTGTTCACACCGATCCGGCGCTCGGGCCGCCGGACCTGACCCGGCCGCCACAGCGCTTCGGCAACACGGGGGTGCCCGTCGCAGTGCATTGGCCCTTGGCAGCGGCCTCTTCCACTTCGGCATGCGTGCGCCTGTTGGGACCGGCCCGATCCGGCGTACTTTCCCTGGGCCTGAGCGGGCCGGGTTGTAGACGCCGAACGTCCGGGTCGCCTCCGTTTGGACGACCGCGTCGACGGCGGCCTGGGCCTCGACACCTGCACGACGGATGCCGGGGACGCGCGGATCAGCTGCCCGTAGGCACCCGCCCGCACCGGCCGGCAATCCCTCGGGGTTGCCGGCCGGCCGCTGAAAGAACGTGGGTCACCGGGCGGGTGCGAAGACGAACGAGAACTTCGCCGGCTCGGCCTTCAGGAAGTACTGCGGCAGCGGGCCCGGACCGCAGGACTGCGAGCCGATGCCGTGCTGGCCGTGGTCGAGGTTGACCCACACCGTGTCGCCCGGCACCAGATCGGTGAGGTGCCGCGCGGCGTCCAGCTGCTCGCTGGTCCAGGGCCGCGCACTGAACCAGAACTCCGGCTCACCCTCGATCCGCAGCCCGCCGAGCTCCGCCCAGCGGACGTCGGACCGGGCGCCGTTCTCCTGCGGGCGGACGTACGGCGTCTGGAGTTCCTCGATGCTCGCGTCCCACAGCAGGAGCTTCGCCGCGGCCCTGGTGTCCGGATACGCCTCGCCCCCGCTGCCGAACCACGTCGCGGACCCGGTGACCGCCGCCGGCAGCCCGAGCCGCACCCCGAGCCGGGGCAGCGGTACCTTCCAGTCGCCCTCGGGAGTGACCGACACGGTCAGGCGCAGCCGTTCGCCGTCGGACGTCCACCGGTACACGGTGCGCAACGCCACGTCGCGGGCGGCGGGCGCCACCCGGGTCCGGACGGTCAGCGAGTCGGCCTCCGTCTCCACGCCGTCGAGGCGGTGCCGCATCCGGTGCAGGCCCAGCTGCCGCCACAGCACGCCCCAGCGGGCGTCGTCCTGCCAGGACGCGCCCTCGTCGTTGTCGGTGGGGGCACGCCACACGTCCAGGCGCGGACCGGTGACGTCCACCCCGCCGACGGACCGCAGGGCGCCGGTGCGGGCGTCGAAGGCGCCCGGGCCGAGCACGATCAGGTCGCCGTCGGCCCTGGGGCCGGCACCGGTGGCCGTGGCCAGGGGAGCACGTGGCGCGACCGTCCGCTGCGCCCACGCCACCTCGTGGCCCCGGCCCGCCCAGGGGCTGTCGGCCGCGAGCAGCGCCCGGACCGTCCAGCCGACCTCGGCCCCGCCGCCGTCGGGAGCGGCCGCCGGCAGCTTGACCTCCGCCGACTCACCCGGCGCGAGCGGCGGCACGGGCAGCGTGTGCGCACCCGTGGACTCCCCGTCCACCTGGTAGGAGAACTCGAACTCCAGGTGCGAGAGGTCGGCGAAGTCGTACGCGTTCGTCACCCGTACGGCACCGTCGGCACCCTCGATCCGCACCGGCTCGATGACCTTCTTGTACTCGACGAGCCCGGGGGAGGGCCGCCGGTCCGGGAAGAGCAGCCCGTCGCAGACGAAGTTGCCGTCGTGCAGCTCCTCCCCGAAGTCGCCGCCGTAGGCGAAGCCCAGCCCCGGGTGGCGGACGCCGTGGTCGATCCACTCCCAGATGAAGCCGCCCTGGAGCCGGTCGTGGCGCTCGAAGACCCGCTGGTAGTCCGCGATACCGCCGGGGCCGTTGCCCATCGCGTGCCCGTACTCGCACTGGATGAAGGGCAGTTCGCGCCGCTTGCCGGTACCGCCGTCCAGGTGCTGCCCGATCCGCTCGACCTCGGCGTGGGAGGCGTACATCCGCGAGTACACATCGGTGTCGCGGCAGTTCCAGTCGCCCTCGTAGTGCACCAGGCGGGAGGCGTCCCGGCCGTGGATCCACTCGGCCATCGCGGTGAGCCCGCGCCCGGTGCCGGCCTCGTTGCCCAGCGACCAGAAGACGATCGACGGGTGGTTCTTGTCGCGCTCGACCATCCGTGCGGCGCGGTCCAGGAGGGCCGGGGTCCAGCGGTCGTCGTCGACGGGATTGTCGCGCCAGCCCTGCTCGGTGAAGCCGTGGGTCTCCAGGTCGCACTCGTCGATGACCCACAGGCCGTACTCGTCGCAGAGGTCGAGGAAGGCCGGGTGCGGCGGGTAGTGCGAGGTGCGTACCGCGTTGAGGTTGTGCCGCTTCATCAGCAGCACGTCCTCGCGCATGGTCTCCAGGTCCAGCGCGCGGCCCTTCTCGGGGTGCCACTCGTGCCGGTTGACGCCCTTGAACAGGACCGCCCTGCCGTTGACCTTGATCAGGCCGTCCGCCAGGGCGACCGTGCGGAAGCCGATGCGCAGCGGCACCCGCTCGCCCGCGGTGACCAGCTCGCCGTCGTACAGCTTCGGCGTCTCCGCCGACCACGGCTCGACCGCGACGGTGACCGGTTCACCGGTCGCGACATCGATGTCGAGGGCGGGCACGGACACCCGTCCGTCGACGTCGGAGTCGACGCGCAGGGTGCCCTCGCCCGTGGTGTGGTCGTAGGAGGCGTGCACGAAGAAGTCGCCGGCCGCGCCCACCGGGCGGTGCAGCAGGGTGACGTCACGGAAGATGCCGGGCAGCCACCACTGGTCCTGGTCCTCCAGGTAGGAGCCCGCCGACCACTGGTGCACGCGGACGGCGAGCACGTTCCCGGCCGGCTTCAGCAGCGCGCCGACCGTGAACTCGTGGGGCAGGCGGGAGCCCTTGAACTCGCCGAGCTCGGTGCCGTTCAGCCAGATGCGGGCGCAGGACTCGACGCCGTCGAAGCGCAGCACGGCGTCGCCGTCGCCGAGGGCGGGCCAGTCGTCCGGCAGGTCGAAGACCCGCAGGTGGTCGCCGGTCGGGTTCTCCGTCGGGACGTGCGGCGGGTCCACCGGGAAGGGGTAGAGGTGGTTGGTGTAGATCGGCGCACCGAACGCGCCGTCGCCCTGGAGGACCCAGTGGCCGGGGACCGTGACCTCGGCCCAGTCCCCGGCGTCGTAGCCCTCCGCGGCGAAGGAGCCGCCCTCGGCGTCGGCGGTCGCCGACAGCCTGAAGCGCCAGTCGCCGTTCAGGGACAGGGACTTCGCGTCCGAGACGGCGTACCAGGCGCGGGGCGCCAGGGCTCCGGCGCCGGGTGCGACGTCCTCTACGTAGTCGACCGTTCGGGTGGTGCGGAAAGACATCGGACTCCAGGTCTCGGGAAGGGAACGTCAACCCTTGATGCCGGTCTGTGCGATCCCCTGCACCAGCCAGCGCTGGAGGAAGAGGAACACGAACACCAGGGGCAGGATGGAAACAGCCGTGGCCATGAAGATCGTGTGGAAGACGACGGTCTGGTTGGTCATATAGCTGGAGAGCGCGACCTGGACGGTCCATGAACTGGGATCCTGGCCGATGACCAGCGGCCACAGGAAGGCGTTCCAGCCATTGATGAAGGTGATGGTCGCCATCGCGGCGAAGAAGTTCAGCGAGTTCGGCACCACGACGCGCCAGTACGCACCCCAGTAGCCCAGTCCGTCCATGCGCGCCGCCTCCTCCAGCTCCTTGGGGAACCCCAAGAAGTACTGCCGGAACAGGAAGCAGGTGAAACCACTGAACAGGCCCGGAATGATCAGGCCCCGGTAGGTGTCCACCCAGCCGAGCGAGGAGACCAGCACGAAGCTGGGGACGAAGGTGACCGCGGTCGGGACCATCAGGGTCCCCAGGACGGCGTAGAAGACCTTGTTGGCGTGCTGGTAGGGGATGCGCGCCAGACCGTACCCCGCGAGGGAGCACACCAGCAGGACGCCGGCGGTGTGCAGGGTGGCCACGACCGCCGAGTTCCACAGGGACTGGGTGAAGGGGACCGTCTCGTCCGTGAAGAGTTCGCCGATGTTGCCCCACTGGATGTCCGTGGGGAAGAACTTCCAGTTCTCTCCGGTGATCGCGGCATCGGTGGAGAGGGCGTTGCGGACGATGATGTAGAACGGGACCAGGAAGAGGAAGGCGGCGACGCCGGTGGCGATGTACAGCCCGGTGGAACCCATCACGCCGCCACCGCGCCGGACGCGTCGGGGCCTGTCCGACGACGGTGCCGGCTTCCGCACCTCGGGCATGGTGGTGGTCACTTGGACTCGTCCCCCCTTCCGAAGCCCATGAGCTTGCCCTGGAGCAGGGTCACGGCACAGATCAGCACGGTCAGAATGAGTGCTCCCGCGCTGCCGGCGCCGTAGTCCTGGCTCTCGCCCAGGGCCTTGTAGTACAGCTCGACGAGTGGCGGGCGCCCCCAGGTGGTCTTCGACAGCAGGTTGTAGAACTCGTCGAAGGCCTGGTAGGCGGCGATCAGCAGCAGCAGGATCACTGCCGTGGATGTGGCGCGCAGCTGGGGCAGGGTGATGTACCGGAAGGTCTGCCAGCCCGGCTTGGCGCCGTCGATGGCGGCGGCCTCGTACAGCTCGTCCGGGATGTTCTGCAGCGCCGCGATGAACAGGATCATGAAGAAGCCGGACTGCAGCCACAGCCGGGCCGTCACGATGACCAGCCAGTACCAAGGCGGGTTGGGGTCGGACAGCCAGGCGATGTTCTCGATCCCGAACCAGCCGAGCACGGTGTTCATCAGACCGAAGCGGACACCGCTGAAGATGGACATCTTCCAGATCAGAGAGGCGGCGACATAGCTGACGGCGGTGGGCAGGAAGAACACCGAACGGAAGAAGGCCCGCATGAAGCGCAGCCGGTTCACCAGCAAGGCCAGGCTCAGTGAGAGCGCCCAGGTGGTGGGAACGATGAACGCGGCGAAGACGGTGAAGGTGCCGAGCGAGCCGACGAAGTCGTCGTTCGTCAGCATGTACGTGTAGTTGTCGAAGCCGATGAACTTGTCAGGCGTGACGGTGAAACGCGCCTCGAAGAAGCTGAGCCACAGGCTCCAGAGGATCGGCGCGTAGACGAAGATCGCCAGACCGATCAGGAACGGCCCGGTGAAGAGCCAGAAGGCGTAGGTGGGGCTGCCCCGCAGCCCCCGCCGCGGCTTGGCCCCAGAGGCCTTCGCCGGGGCGGGGCGCGCGAGGTCGCGCGTGGTCGTCGGCATGTCGTGGTCCGTCCCGCGGCCTATCCGAACAGCTTCTTGAGCTCGCGGTTGACGGTGGCGTCGGCCCTGTCGAGAGCCTTCTCCGGGTCCATGTCCTTGCGGACACAGTTGGCAAAGACGTCCTCGATGGCGGTGCGCATGGCCTGAGTCCAGCTGATGTTGTCGAAGTGTCCGAACTCGTTGAAGAGCCTGACGCCCTCGGCGGCGTTGCCCGACTTGAGCTTGGTGGCCTTCTCGGCGATCGAGGTGCGCGGCGGGATGTGGAAGCCGTAGGAGGTGGCCCAGTCCTCCTGGTACTCCTTCTGGTCGATCCACAGCCACTTGACGTATTCCTTGGCCGCGTCGACGTTCTTGCCC
Organism: Streptomyces sp. bgisy027; assembly: GCF_057710365.1. Lineage (NCBI taxonomy): Bacteria > Bacillati > Actinomycetota > Actinomycetes > Kitasatosporales > Streptomycetaceae > Streptomyces > Streptomyces sp. bgisy027. The sequence continues at coordinate 48,224 of NZ_JBYIVZ010000008.1, read as the reverse complement.
TTCGCGTTGACGAACATCGACCAGCCGCCGTTGTACACCGACTGCTTGCCGGAGTCCGTGACCTTCGGGAAGGGGAAGACACCCCAGTCGTCGCCGAGTGCGTCCTGGATCTGCGGCATCGCCCACATGCCGCAGAACTGGATGGCGCACAGGCCCTGGTTGAACGAGGAGGGGTCCCAGGATTCGGTCGGAGCGCCGAGGAGAAGGTCGCCGCTGGTGAACAGCTTGCGCATCTGCTTCAGGCCCTCGATGACGCCGTCCGTGTGGTAGGCGATCTCGTTCTTCTCGTCGAGGTGCTGGGCGCCGGCCGACCAGATCAACGTGTCGTTGACGCTGTGCAGGTCGTTGCCCAGGTACAGGCCCTTGACCTTGCCGGTGGTGAGCTTGGCCGCGGCCTCCATCAGCTCGTCCAGCGTGGTGGGCACCTCGACCTGGGCCTTCTCCAGCATCGACTTGCGGTAGAAGAAGAACTGCGGGTCGTCGATCATGCGGACGCCGTATGTCTTCCCGTCGACCGTGTGCGACGTGATGTCGGCCGGATTGAAGTCGTCCTTGACCGGGTCGATGATGTCGCTCAGGTCAGCCACCTGACCGCTCTTCACCATCTGGATCTGCGGGTGGAACTCGAAGACGTCCGGTGCGTTGTCGGTGAGCAGGGCCGAGAAGAGCTTGCTCTCGAAGTCCGCGCTGGTGATCCACTGCGTGGTCACGTCGGCGTCCTTGTACGCCTTCGCGTACCGCTTGACGGCCTGCTCGGTGCCCGCCTCGCCGTACGCGTGGAACATCTGCACGAGGCTGTCGCCGGAGCTGCTCCGGCCGGTATTGCTGCCGCACGCGGCAAGCCCACCTGCCGCGGCCAGGCCCATCGCGGCTCGCAGTACGGTTCGGCGGTCCCAGTTGCTCTTGCTCAGTGCCGACATGCTGACGTCCTTGTCTCGAGTGCGGCTCAGCGCCCGGTGGCTCAAACGGGGTTGCGGTGCGGGACGTTAACCTTCGGCTAAGGCTTCGGCAAGGGGTTGGACGAAGTCTGCGCGAAGCGTTGCGCGGCGTTCGGAATACCGGACGCGAGGGAGTTGCGGGGCACCGCACCAGCGGCCCGCAACTCCCTTGGTGCATAAGGGAGTTACTGCCGGAACCAGGCCTGGTTGGTCCCGCCGTTGCAGCTGTACACGCCTACTTCGCTGCCGTCGGCCGTCGCCTGCCCGCCGACGTCGAGGCACTTGCCCGAAGCCTCGTTGACGATCTGCCCGTTCGAGTTCAGCAGCCACCGCTGCCCGGCGTCACCGGTGAAGCCGGCCGAGGTCGCGAGCCCCGAACTCCCCGCCGTGAGATAGCCGTTGGGACCCCTCAGCGCACCCCGGCGGTCGTACGACCACCCCTGCTCGGCCCCGCCTGTGCACGCGCCGATCACCGCCCCCGAGGAGTCGGCCGTCAGGCACTTGCCCGACTGCACGCCCTGCCAGGCACCGGTGATCGCCGAGGAGGCGCCGTGGGGCTTCTGGTCGAGGACGTACGTCGTGATGGAGCGGGCCGGCAGCGCCGCGGACACCGTGCCGCCCTTCACCGGGGGCCGCGCGACATTCGCCCAGTTCTCGTCGGCCGACGTGCGGACCGCCTTGGTCGCCCGCAGCGGCGACCTGCTGTTGAAGTGCAGGTCCAGGTCGGTGCCGGTGGTGTTGTGGTTGTTGACCACGACGACCCACTTGCCGTTCCGGTCGTAGGCGGAGGCCTCCACACCGTCCGGAAGGCCGGTCACGTTGTGCATGACCGAGCCCGGCTTCACGAACTTGCTGTACTGGCCGAGCGCGTAGTACCGCTTGGTGAAGTACAGCGTCTGGTTGCCGTTCCTCGCGTAGTCCGGGTCGTAGTAGATCAGGCCGTCGTTCCAGCCCTGGTCGTTCCTGGCGAGCGGGTCGGAGCCGATCATCTCCGACAGGGCGACCCACCAGTGGAACGCCGAGTCGTGCGCGGTCGCGAAGTCCTTGTAGATGATCCGGGACAGGTTCAGACCGCCGTCGATCGTGGGGTCGTACTCCTGGGCCCAGCCCGTGCCGCCCTTGCCGAAGCAGCAGATCTCCGTCGACCAGGACGTCCTGCCCACCGACTTCGACGTCTCGTACACCTTCGCGCGGTTGGCGTCGGAGGGGTTGTCGTAGGTGTGGTGGGCCAGCTTGTCGATGTACTGCGCGGTGCCCGGCTCGTTGATCCAGCGTGGTACCTCGTCGTTGAACTTCACCGTGCTGGTGGACTCGTCGGCGATGATGCCGGTCCGCTGTCCCCGCGCCCGCTGTTCGGCGCCGAGCGCCCGCACGATGTCGTCGCGCTGCGGGACGTCGACGAGCATGCCCTCCTGGCCGCAGGAGTCGAAGCTGTTCGTCGGCTCGTTGAAGGGGCTGATGTAGTCGAGCCGCACGCCCTGCTGCGCGAAGTGACCGGTGACGTCGGCGACGTACTTCGCGAAGTCCTGCTCGTTCTCGGCCTTCAGATGTCCGCCGCAGCTCTTGCCGTTGGTCTTCCACTCGGCGGGCGCGCTGTTGACGAAGCCGATCAGATCCTCGACGCCGTACTTCGCGGCGGCGTACAGGAACGTACGGCCCGCCTTGTCCTTGCTCCAGTCGTACGTGCCGTCGGCGTCCCGGAAGTCCTCGGGGGCGCGCGGCGCGTAGGTCACGCCCGTGCCGCCACCGCCGATGTTGTAGCGGTAGGCGCTCAGGTCCAGGCCGTCGGGCGCGAACAGCAGCCTGGCGACCCGGGCCTGGACCTTCGGGTCGAAGTTCTTCAGGTCGTTGACCCACCAGGCGCCGGAGGCACCGATGTTGTCGATGGCCTGCGCGGCGTGCGGGGAGACCTCGGCCGCCGGAGCGGCGGCGGCGCCCGCGGGCGGGGCGGATATCAGGGGGCCCGTGACGGCCAGCGCCGCGGCGGCCGTCAGCAGAACCGATCTGCGGGGGTGGGGGTTGAAGCGGGGGAGAGTCATGTGCATCCCTTCCGTCGTCACGAAGGTGGTGCGGTACGGCTCCTTGCGGGGGTGGCGCGTTGTGCGGCAGTCCTCTGGCCCACGGTCTGCAGCGCCCCTTCGAGCGCGAACGTCGCCGCGCCCAGGCACACCGGGTCGGTGGGGATGGCGGAGAGGACGATCTCGGTGGCGGCCAGCGGCCGCCGCAGCGCGTGCCGGGCGACGGACTCGCGCACCTCGTGCAGCAGCGGTTCACCGAGCGCGGCGGCGACCCAGCTGCTCAGCACGACGACTTCGGGGTTGAACAGGTTCACCAGATCGGCGATCCCGGCGCCCAGATAGCGGGCCGTGTCCCGGACCACCTTCAGCGCCACCGGATCGTGCGCCGCGACCCCGCGGGCCAGCGCGTCGATCGTCGCCGTCTGGTCGTCCGGGTGCAGCAGCGCGCTCTCGGCGGCCAGCTCCCGCAGGTTCACCATGATTCCGGGCGCGCCGACATACGTCTCGACACAGCCGTGGTTGCCGCAGTGGCACAGCCGCCCGTCCAGCACGAGCGTCGTGTGCCCCCACTCGCCGGCGCTGTTGCTCACGCCCCGGTGCAGCCCGCCGCCGAGCAGGAGGCCCGCGCCCACGCCGGTGCCGAGGTTGACCACCACGGCGTCGCCGCGACCGCGTGCCGCCCCGAACCACAGCTCGGCCACCGCACTCGCGCGCAGCGGGTTGTCCATGTACAGCGGGTAGGCGATGTGCTCGGCGAGCAGTTCGAGCAACGGCACGTCGTGCCAGTCCCAGTTGGGCGCGTACTCGGCGACACCGGTGTCCCGGTCCACCTGCCCCGGCACGCTCACCCCGACGCCGAGCACCCGGGCGCCCTCCACCCCGGCCTGCGCGACCACCGAGCCGACGGCGGCGGCGACATGGCCGACGACCTGCTCGGGGCGGCTCTCGCCGGGGCGCATGTCCTCGTCGGCGCGGGCCAGGACGTTCAGCGCGAGATCGAACAGCTCGACCCGGACGTACGTCTCCGCGATGTCGACGCCGATCAGCGCGCCGCCGGAGGCGTTGACCGCGACGAGCCCGCGGGGCCGGCCGCCGGCCGAGTCCTCGAACCCGACCTCCGTGATCATCCTCAGGTCGAGCAGCTCGCCCACCAGCGTGGCGACCGTGGCGAGACTGAGTCCGGTGGCGGCCGCCAGCTCCTGCCGGGAGGTGGGTGACGCGGCGATGATCTGGCGCAGCACCTCGTAGCGGTTCGCCGTGCGGATGTCGCGTGATGTGCGCTTCACCGGGTGCCCCCGTCCCTTCGCTCCGGCCGGGTCGTCGTCGGCACCGGCGCGGCGCAAGGCTATGGTGTGCGGCGGACTTTCGACAAGGGGTTAGGAAAGGGGCTGTAGAAAGTCTTTCCGCTGGAAGCACCAGGTGTGGGGGGCTGGCGGGTATCAGCCGGCCGTCAGGCGCCGAGGATATCCCGCACGAACGCGTTGGCGAACTTCCCCTCCGGGTCCAGCTCCCGCGCCAGCGCCCGGAAGTCGGCCAGCCTCGGATAGCGCGCCCGCACGACGTCCGCCGGCAGCGCGAACACCTTCCCCCAGTGCGGCCGGGGCTCGAAGCCGGCCAGCGCCTCCTCCAGCCGCCGCACCACCGGCAGTACGGCCGCCGTGTCCTCGACCCACGTGAAGTGCAGCGCCACCGTGTCCCGCCCGTAGGCCGGGCTGAGCCACTGCTCGTCGGCCGCGACCAGGCGCACCTCGCAGGTCTGCAGCACGGGGGCGACCGTCGCCCGGATCGCGTCGATCGCGCGCAGCGCGGCCGGGGCGTGCTCGCGCGGCAGCAGATACTCCGACTGGATCTCCGCCCCGCTGCTCGGCGTGAAGTCCGCCCGGAAGTGCGGCAGTCGCTCGTGCCACGGCCCCGGCACCCCGAACTGCTCCGTGCAGTTGACCGCCGGCATCCCCGGCACCGGGTGCAGCTTCTCGGTGGCGGGCGCGGCCCAGGGGAAGTCCGGCAGCGGCTGGTCGGTGCGCCGCTTGAGCCACACCTGCCGGAAGCCGGGCGCGGCCCAGTCGGTGAACATGCTCACGCTGTACGCCGACGACATCACCGTCTCGAAGGCCGCCATGTCCAGCCCGTCCAGCGGCAGTTCGGTGAACAGGTGCTGCTCGACCTCGAAGGACGGCTCCAGGTCCAGGGTCAGCGCCGTGACGACACCGAGGGCGCCCAGCGAGGTGACGGCGCCGCCGAACCGCCGGTCCTCGCGGCCGACGGTCACCACCGCCCCGTCGGCCGTGACCAGCTCCACCTCCCGCACCGACGTGGCCAGCGAGCCGTTGCCGATCCCCGAGCCGTGGGTGCCGGTGGCGACCGAGCCGGCCACCGAGATGTGCGGCAGGGACGCCATGTTGGGCAGCGCGAGGCCGTGCGCGTACACCGTGCGGGCGAGTTCGGCGTACCGCACACTGCCCGAGACCCGCACCGTGCGGGCCGCCCGGTCGACGTCGATCGCCGGAGGCAGATCGGCGATGGACAGCAGCACGCCCTCGGGGCCCGGTTCGGCGATCTCGTTGAAGGAGTGCCCGCTGCCCAGCACCCGCACCCGGGCGCTCCCCGCGACCAGCGAGCCGATCGCGGCGACCGAGTACGGCCGGTGCAGCTCCTTGGCGGTGTAGGTGATGTTGCCCGCCCAGTTGGTGATCGTCTCCGTCATGCCCGCCGTCCTCCAGGTGAGTGCCTGCGCGTTGACCCTCTCATCCGCGGCTGCCTACCGTAGAGACCGTTTTCCATCGTCACCACACCCGCCCCGCACAGCCGTCCCGTCCCGCCCCGCACAGCCGTCCCGTCCCGCCCCACCTCGCCGAGCCGGAGGCCCCGTCCTTGACCGAGCGGCCGCACGCCCTGTTCGCCATGTCCGCCGAGAACGTGCCGCTGGTCTTCCCGCCGGGGGTGCTGGCGCGCCTGCGGGAGTCGGTGGACATCGACCCCGGCCCGGTGGCCGAGGACTTCACCGACCCGCGCCTCGCGGACTCCCTCGCCCGCACCGAGATCCTGGTCACCGGCTGGGGCTGCCCCCGCCTGGAGGCGGCCGTCCTCGACGCCGCCCCGAAGCTGCGCGCGGTTCTGCACGCGGCCGGCTCGGTCAAGGGCCTCGCCTCGCCCGAGCTGTGGCGGCGGGGCGTCGTGGTCAGCTCGGCGGCTCTGGCCAACGCCGTGCCGGTCGCCGAGTACACGCTCGCCATGATCCTGCTCGCCGGCAAGGACGTCTTCGCCGCCCGCGACCGGCTCCGCACCGGCCGCGTCTTCCCCGGCTGGGGCCTGGTCCCCGGCATCGGCAACCACGGCCGCCGGGTCGGCGTCATCGGCGCCTCGCGCATCGGCCGCAGGGTGATCGAGCTGCTGCGCCCCTTCGACCTGGTCCCCGCGCTCAGCGACCCCTACGTCGACACGGCGGGCGCCGCCGCCCTCGGTGTGCCCCTGCTGCCGCTGGACGACCTGCTGCGCACGTCGGACGTCGTCACGATCCACGCCCCCGCGACCGCGGAGACCCGCCACCTCGTCGGCGCCCGGGAGCTGGCCCTGATGCCCGACGGGGCGGTCCTGATCAACACCGCGCGCGGCGCCCTGCTCGACCACGAGGCCCTGATCGCCGAACTGCGCACCGGCCGGCTCTCCGCGATCCTCGACGTCACCGACCCCGAGCCCCTGCCCGCCGACTCGCCCCTTTACGACCTGCCGAACGCCGTCGTCACCCCGCACCTCGCGGGCTCCCAGGGCAACGAGGCCGCCCGCCTGGGTCTCGTGGTCACCGAGGAGGCCGAACGGCTGGTGGCGGGCGAGGAGCTCGCGTACCCGGTCGACCCGATGGCGCTGGCGCGGGAGGCGTAGGGCGGCCCCGGCGATCCGGAGGATGCCTGACGCATACACCCAGGAGGGGACCCGATGCGGTCCCGGCTCCGGTGGGGGCATACCGTGAGGAGTCGTACGCCAGAGAGCCTGTGTCATGTCCCCGGCCGGGCGCGCGGCGTCCGGCACGCACGCTCGCCGCGTTGCCGAAACGCCCGCGTGGCGCCGCCACGAGGGCGCTCCGGCGCCTTGCGATCGCACGCACCGGACGCCGCGCGCTGATCCGACCGGGAACATGACACAGGCTCCGAGCCGGGAGGAGATTACGGATGGGCAGCCGCACCGCACTGGTCGAGGATCTGATGGAGCGATTCCCGCACGTTCCGCGGGAAGCCGTCTTCAAGGAGGATCTGCTCCGGGGCGGGGTCGCCTTCGACCCGTCGGCCCTCAGCGACAACGAGGGCGGCGAGGTCAAGCCGAAGTCGTACTTCATCTTCTCCTTCGACCACGGGACCCTGCCGGAGCTGGGCGAGGCCGCGCTGCGGCGCCCGCCGGAGGAGATCATCCTCACCGGCGGCCCGTACGAACTGCGCCGCACCGTCGTCTCCGTGCGCGTGAACCCGGCCTCGCCCTACCGCGTCGCCGCCGACGAGCACGGCGTGCTCGGCCTCTACCTCGACGGCAGGCGCATCTCGGACGTCGGCGTGCCGCCCATGCCCGAGTACTACCGGCACACCCTTTCCAACGGGAAGTCGGTGATGGAGGTCGCCCCGACCATCCAGTGGGGCTACCTGATCTACCTGACCGTCTTCCGGGTCTGCCAGTACTTCGGCGCCAAGGAGGAGTGCCAGTACTGCGACATCAACCACAACTGGCGCCAGCACAAGGCGGCCGGGCGGCCCTACACCGGTGTGAAGGACGTCGACGAGGTCCTGGAGGCGCTGGAGATCATCAACCGGTACGACACCGCGAAGGCGTCGACCGCGTACACGCTCACCGGCGGCGCCATCACCTCCAGGCTCCAGGGCCGCGACGAGGCCGACTTCTACGGCATGTACGCCAAGGCCATCGAGGAGCACTTCCCGGGCCGCTGGATCGGCAAGGTCGTCGCCCAGGCGCTGCCCAAGGACGACGTCCGGCGCTTCAAGGACTACGGCGTGCAGATCTACCACCCCAACTACGAGGTGTGGGACGAGTACCTGTTCAAGATGTACTGCCCGGGCAAGGAGCGGTACGTCGGCCGGGACGAGTGGCACAAGCGGATCCTGGACTCGGCGGACGTCTTCGGCGCGCGCAACGTGATCCCCAACTTCGTGGCCGGCGTGGAGATGGCCGAGCCCTTCGGCTTCAAGACGGTCGACGAGGCCATCGACTCCACGACCGAGGGCCTGCGCTTCTTCATGTCCCACGGGATCACGCCCCGCTTCACCACCTGGTGCCCCGAGCCGACGACCCCGCTCGGCAAGGCCAACCCGCAGGGTGCGCCGCTGGAGTACCACATCCGGCTGCTCCAGGCCTATCGCCGGACCATGGAGGACTTCGGTCTGTCCTCGCCCCCCGGGTACGGCCCGCCCGGACCCGGCAACGCGGTGTTCTCGGTGAGTTCGTTCATGGACAGCCTCCCGGCGCAGGAGCCGACGGCGACGGAAACTCCGTCGGCGGTCTAGTCGGGCGGCACGGGCGCCGGTATAGGTGAGACGGACGGGGCTCGCGTCCGTACCCGTGGCTGGAGTTGCCGGTCCACCACGGTCTGTCATGACATCTGAACACGGCGCTTGTCAGTTGTGTTGAAAACGTGAAAGGGTCATGTCCCGCCGCGAGGTTCTCCCCAACTCCATTGCCAATATGGCGAGTTGACCTCGCATGTGGATGCAGGAGACTCATGCCCGACCTGCCGACCCCTCAGGACGCCACCGAGGCCGCGCTGTTCTCCGAGTGCTGGGACGCCGTGCTGTCGTACGCCGACCTGTGCACGGCCGGGTCCTCGGCGGCCGGGCAACTGGCCGCCGAGGCGTTTTCCGCCGGCATACGTGAGGCCCGCGAGACCGAGGCCATAACCTTCCGCAGCGCGGGCCGCCGCCCCGCCCGCCTGCCCCGGATCCCCCTCCTCCTGACCGCCGTGCGCAACACGGCGGCCGCCTGGGAGGAGAGCGGGCAGGGCCACAAGCTGGACCCCGACCTGCGTCTGTGGCTCAACTCCGACAAGGCCGCCCGCTTCGCCGGACCCCCGCTCCAGCGCCCGCTCGCGCTGCGCGGACTGCGCGACATGCAGGAACCGGACGCGGCACTGCTGTGGCTGTCCGAGGTGGAGGCCCTGCCGCAGGCCGTCGTGGCCCGCCGGCTCGGCCTCGACCCGGCCACCCTCGCCGAGGAACTCACCCAGGTGCGCGGCGTGTTCCGGGACCGCAGCCGGCGCAACCACCTCGACACCCCGATGGACGCGCACTGCCGCAGCTACGCCCGCCTCCTCGACGCCGTCACCCGCTCCGCCGCCGCCGACACCCCCGCCGACCTCTCCCGCCACCTCGCCACCTGCGTCAACTGCGCCGAGGCCGCCGCCTGTCTGCGGCTGCACGGCGGCGGGCTGCCCGGGGCCCTGGCCGGCGGAGTGATCGGCTGGGGCGGCCTCGCCTACCTGGAGCGCCGCCGCCGGGCCGCCGAGGTGCGCCTGGGCGCCGGGCGTCCCGAGGCGGCGGACGCGGAGGCGGGACCGCCGAACCCCGGCGCGCACAAGGCCCGCGTCGTGCGCGGCGGCCTCCTCGTCGCCGCCGTGCTGGTCTCCGCGCTCGCCCTCGCGGTGTCGATGATGCCGGGCGGCGCCGGTGACGGCACCGCGGCCGACGGCGACGCCTCCGACCGCCGGCCGGTCGCCGACCCCGGCTTCTCCCTGCCGGTCACGGCCGCCACCCGGTCGCCCACCGGCTCCGCACAGCCGTCGAGCAGCGCCCCGCGCGAGGACCCGCCCGAGCCGAAGGACCCCGAGCCCGAACCCCAGGGCACCCAGTCCTCCACGGCCCGCGAGGACGACCCGGAACCCTCCCCGAGCGCGGCCCCGGCCTGCGAGGTCGTCTACGACCTCGTCAACGAGTGGCCCGACGGCTTCCAGGCCACCGTCACCGTCACCACCGAGGAGGCCCTGGACGACTGGCGCGTCGGCTGGTCCTTCCGCGACGGTCAGACGGTCGGTCAGATGTGGGACGCGAACTTCGCCCAGAACGGCTCCCGGATCACCGCCGAGGCCGCCGACTACAACCGCACGGTCCCCGCCGGCGGCTCGCTGGCCTTCGGGTTCATCGCCTCCTGGGAGGGCGAGAACTCACCGGCGGCCGACTTCACACTCAACGGGGACGACTGCGCCTCATAATTCGGTTGACGGGCCTTCCCCGGCCCCGGCTAAAGTGACAGCGGTTCAAGGCGGTGGCCGATCGGCCACCGCAGTCGAGCGGACGTGTATGAGGAGGTGTCGACCAATGGCTGTCTTTGCGACGAGCGCTGCCCGCATCCAGACCATCAAGTCCACCTCCGTGGCCGCCGGCTGAACCCAGACCTCACTTCCCTCCGCGCCCGTGCGCGCGGCTGCCGGGGCCATTCCTCGTGAAGGGTCACCCGTTGACTTCCACCTCCGTTTTTCCCGCGTTGGCTCCCTACGGCTGGGACTCGGCCTGGGCCGACGCGTTCACCCCGTACGACGCCCAGGGGCTGCTGCCCGGGCGCGTCGTACGGGTCGACCGCGGGCAGTGCGACATCGTCACCGCCGACGGTGTCGTACGCGCCGACACGGCGTTCGTCACCCCGCACGACCCGATGCGGGTCGTGTGCACGGGCGACTGGGTCGCCGTCGAACCGGCGGGCAATCCGCGTTACGTACGGACGTATCTGCCGCGCCGTACCGCGTTCGTACGCTCCACCTCCTCCAAGCGGTCCGAGGGGCAGATCCTCGCGGCCAACGTCGACCACGCGATCGTCGCCGTGTCGCTGGCCGCCGAACTCGACCTCGGCCGCATCGAGCGCTTCCTCGCCCTGGCCTGGGAGAGCGCCGAGTAATACAGCACAGCCCTCACCTGCACAGATGCCGTTTGGAGCGGCCGGATCTGTGTTGTAGGAGGGAAACATGGCGAAACAGAAGGTGGCTGAGGAGTTCCGGGACGCGACTCCCGAGGAACTGGCGGGCAAGCGCCCCGTCGACTTGGCCGACCTCTATCTCCGCCGCAGCAAGAAGAGGGAAACGGTCGAGACGCTCAAACAGCACGCTCGCGACCTCCGCCGGGAGATGGACCGGCAGGGGCTCACCGTGCGCAAGGTGTGGCTGGAGCAGCGGAGTGCCTCCAAGGCGCACGTTCGTCGCGTGAAGCTTGAAGGCGCGATGGACGCCGTCATGGGCGGCGAGGTCAAGACGCTGGCGGTGTGGAAGACGGACCGTTTCGACCGACGAGGCATGGCTGCCATAGGCACTGCCCTGGACGAATTCGACCGGCGTCGGGCTCGGCTCTACGTCCTCCAGGAGAACCTGGACTCCACACAGCCGGGTGCCCGCATCGTCTTCGCCATCCTGGCCGAGCGGGCCCGGGAGGAGATCAAGGACCTCACCCTGCGAGTGACTACGGGTAAGACGGCGTCGCGTACGGCGGGAAAGTGGCCCGGGGGCCGAACGCCGTACGGTGTCCGGTCTCCCAGGGGATCGGGGCGAGTTGAGCGGGAGCCGTCCGAGTACCCGCACGCACGCCGGATCGCAGACGACCTCCTGCTCGGGCGCTCGGCTATGCGCGTGGCGCACACACTCAATGCTGAGGGACTCAGGACCCGCGACGGCGCTCTCTGGGATGCGCGCGCGATCACCCGCATGGTCCGTTCTACAGCCTGGGCCGGCCTCCTGCCGGAGAAGAAGAGGCTGTACGACGAGTACGGCCAGCCATTGGACACCTGGGTGCCCACGGACGAACCTGTTCGAGATGTTGAGGGCAACCCGGTGGTCATCGGGACAGGTGTCGTCACGCCGGGGGAGCGGCTGCGGATTCTTGCTCTGATCGACGAACGTGTCGCGAAGATCGGGGGAGGATCGCGAGGAAAGCGCCCACACACCACGTTTCTGGGTGGCTTCCTCGCTTGCCCGCGTTGCAAGGGGGCGATGACCGGTAGTGGTGGGAATCGAGGCCGCATGTACAGGTGCCGCACGCGTGCTGTGCACGGCAAGGACGTGTGCGTCGGTGTGGTGGTTCGAGCAGGACGTATAGACGCAGCTGTCGAAGCGATGTGGCTGAGTCACGTCTCCGCGCTTGAGTACGGAGACCCTGGCCTTGATGCCATCGTTCGGCGTTGGACCGTCCTCCACGACGTTGAGCGGGAGACCCGGAGGAAGGACGTCATGGCCGCACTCGATGCTGCCAACTCCCGTCGCGACAAGTTGGAGCACGACTTCTACGTCGAGGGAACGCTGGCGGAGGACCGGTTCAAGGTCTTGTCCGCTGAGCAGACGTCGGTCATCGACACACTCGACAACGAGGCTGCGGAACTCGCGCGAGAAGCGGACCTGTCGATCTTCTTTGCGGACGGACAGGCACTGGCCGAAGCATGGCAGGAGTCGACGATGGCGGACCGGCGCATGCTGCTCGGATGCGTCATGAAGTCCTTGACGATCACTCCCGCTCTCCGGCAGGGGGATCAGACGCCGATCATGGACAGGCTCGTTCCTGAGTGGGTGGCGTGACGCACTCGTAGCGTGCATGCATCTGGTTCGACTCCTGCCGGTGGCCCGTCTGGCTCGGTCACACGTGACTGACCTGGGCACCGCGTGACCTGAGGGACGGCCCCTCGGGGTTGAATCAGGGTCGAACCCTGGCTGCGGGCATCGTCGTTTCTGCCTGCCGCCCATGCGGCATATCCGGGCACCCTGGCTGAACTCGATCAGCGCTGGTGCGCCCTCCATCATCCTCTGGAAGTAATCACAGGTAGGAGCGTCTCGCTGACCGCTCCTGAGGAGAGCCGCTGGTTCCTGGCGAAGGCGGTCATGTGCGGCATCGTTGCGGCTCTCCGTCTGCCTGCATCGGCGACAACTCCCGAGGTGAGGTCGTCTACGTCCAGTCTTCAGCGAGACGGGACTGGTCCTCTGTCGACGCCGCATTCCTCGGCGCGTAGGGCTGTTCCAAGCGGATGTGTCGGCCCACCCACTGCTACGGCGAGGTGGGCTTCTGCGGGGAGCGGAGGACGAGCAGGGCGATCTCGCTGGGGGCGAAGATACGGAAGGGCGGTCCCCAGAAGCCGGTGCCGCGGCTGGTGTAGAGGAGGGTGCGGGGGCCGTGGCGGGTGAGGCCGGAGATGGCGGGTTGGTCGAGGCGGACCAGGTGGTGGAAGGGCCAGATCTGGCCGCCGTGGGTGTGGCCGGAGAGTTGGAGGTCGATGCCTGCCTCTGTCGCCCGGTCGACGAACTTGGGCTGGTGCGCCAGGAGCAGGACGGGCAGGTCGGGGTCGGCGCCGTCCAGGGCTCCGGCGAGGTGGGCGCGGTGGCCGGCCAGGCCGGAGGATTCGGCGGTGACGTCGTCGACGCCGGCGACCACGAGGGTGTCGCCGCCGCGTTCGAGGAGCAGATGGCGGTTGCGCAGGGGTTCCCAGCCCAGCTCGTCCATCAGGTCGACCCAGCCCTGGGCCTCGCTGTAGTACTCGTGGTTGCCGGTGACGTAGACCCGGGCCCGGGTGGCCTTGACCGTGCCGAGCGGGGCGGCCTGGGCGCGGCGGCGTTCGGCGGTGCCGTCCGCGATGTCGCCGGTGTGGCAGACCAGGTCGGCCTCCAGGTTGTTGACCGTCTCGCAGACCCGGGCCGACCAGCGGGCGCGCTCCAGCGGGCCGTAGTGAGTGTCGGTGATCAGGGCGACGCGGAGGCCGTCCAACCCGGCACCCAGCCGCGGGAGTTCCACGTCGAGGCGGCGCACGCGGGGCACGCGGCGGGCTTCGGCGTACCCCCAGGCGAGTAGTCCGGAGGAGATGCCGAGGACGGCCCAAGCGACGAGGCGGGCACGGTCCTGGCCGTCCCCGACGCCGGTCACGGTCAGGGCGAGCCGCAAGAAGACGCCGAGCAGAACGGACCAGGTGAACAGGACCCAGACAGTGCCCAGTAGCGTGTCGCCCACGATCGCCGCCCAGTCCTGCTGGCGCCGGCCGTGGCCGCGCACCATCGCGAGTGGCATGCAGATCAGGCCTAGGGTCAACAGGGCGGTACCGGCCAGCGTGACGGGCAGGGGCCAGTGCTGCCCGGAGTACAGGAGCACCCAGCAGGGCACGGCCCAGAGCAGGGCGGCGGCGACCACGGGGATGATGTAGCGCATCAGGCGGTGCACTCGGCTCTGTGGCGGAGATTGCACTTCGCTGTCGGTAGGTCGGGTGTTGCTGGTGTCGGTCACGCTTCGCCTCTCTGACCAGGCTGCCGTCCGGCGCGCTGTATTCGGTCGTCGTCCGGCCGGCCGGACGGGTTCATGGGTACGGCCCTGCGGGGCCGTGGGTTCTCTGCGGGATGGCAAGACTTGGCCGTGGACACCTGAAGCGGATCCGTCGCCGGCTCTTGCTGAGGTGCTTGGTTCGCTTTCGCTCCCGTCGGGCCACATGTCCGACGCAACCCGACCCGCGGACTCTCATCTCGGCCCAGGGGCCCCCACGCGCAGTCCGTCCATCACGAGGTCGAGCAGGCGATCCGACCGGGTCCGCCAGTCCCCGCCGCCCTCGATCTGCCAGATGCCCGCTATCGCGAGGATGAAGTCGTCGGTGGTGACGTTCGGGCGGATGGCGCCGGCCGCGTGGTTGGCGTTGATGAGCAGTGCGATCGCGTCGACCACCAGGGAGTATCCCGGCTTCGCCGGGCCCCCCGTCGCACTGATGGCCTGGCGCAGCGCATCGGCCAGGCCCGCCCTGGCCGTGGCGAAGTAGGCGAGGCGGCTCATCCACTCGCGCAGGGCCTCGTCGGGGCTCTCGCTGCTGAGGAGCTCGGAGGCGCTGTCGACGAGATGCTGCACCTCGCGTTGGTGGACTTCGAGGACCAGTGCCTCCCGGCTGGGGAAGTGCCGGTACAGCGTCCCCTGTCCGACCCCCGCCCTCTTGGCGATCAGGCTGAGCGGAGCGTCCGCGAACAGCGACAGCTCGGTCAACGCGGCCGCCAGGATGCGTTCGCGATTGCGTTGCGCGTCCGAGCGCTGAGGCGTCCCGTTCTTGGATTCCACTCGTCCTCCTCCCGGGCGTACCCGGCCTTCCCTTGATAACCGGACAGCAGTCCGCTACCTTCCTCGATACCGGACTATTGTCCGCTTAAGTTCACCATAACCGGCCGACGGCGCCGGTGGAAATGGCCGGTGGCGTGGGTGACCGGTGAGAAAGGAGGATGACCATGGGCCTGACCCCTTCGGCGGCATCCAGCGTCATCTCTTTGCACATCAACGGCGAGAAGCATCAGCTGTGCGTGGACCACCGCACCTCCCTGCTCGACGCCCTCCGCGAGAACCTCGGCCTGACCGGCACGAAGAAGGGGTGCGACCAGGGGGCGTGCGGTGCCTGCACCGTGCTGGTGGACGGGGTGCGGATCAACTCCTGCCTCGCGCTGGCCGTGCAGTACGACGATCGCGAGATCACCACCATCGAAGGGGTCGACCATCCGCTGCAGGAGGCGTTCGTCCGGCACGACGGATTCCAGTGCGGCTACTGCACGCCCGGCCAGATCTGTTCCGCGATCGGAATGCTGGCCGAGCACAAGGGCGGAGCGCCCAGTGCCGCGACCGAGCACCTGGCCGAGAGCGGCGGTGAGCTGTCCGAGGCGGAGATCCGGGAGCGGATGAGCGGGAACCTGTGCCGGTGCGGCGCCTACAACGGCATCGTCGCCGCGATCGGAGAGGTGGCCTGATGAAGTCCTTCTCCTATGTAGCCGTGTCCGACGTCGAGGACGCGGTCCGGGCCATCGCGGCCGAACCCAACGCCAAGTTCCTGGGCGGCGGCACCAACCTCGTCGATCTCATGCGGGAGAGCGTCGAGAGCCCAGACGCGATCGTGGACATCACACGCCTTCCGCTGACCGCGATCGAGGAGCTGCCCGACGGCGGCATCCGTATCGGCGCGCTCGTGCGCAACAGCGGACTCGCCGCGCATCCGATGATCAGGGCCCGGTATCCGATGCTGTCCCAGGCGATCCTTCACGGCGCCTCGGCACAGCTGCGCAACATGGCGACCGTCGGCGGAAACCTGATGCAGCGCACACGCTGCCTCTACTTCTACGACAGCGCCTCACCGTGCAACAAACGCGAACAGGGCAGCGGTTGCGCCGCGATCGGCGGCTTCACCCGCGGCCACGCGATCCTCGGCGCGAGCGAGCAGTGCATCGCCACCAACCCGTCGGACATGGCCGTGGCGCTGGTCGCCCTGGACGCGGTCGTCGAGGTGCGCAGCGAGCACGGGACCCGGCGGATTCCGCTGGCTGACTTCCACCGTCTGCCCGGCGGCACCCCGCACATCGAGACCGAGCTCGCCCCGGACGAACTGATCACCGCAGTCGAGGTGCCCGGCCTCCCGGTCGCGGCGACGTCGCGCTACCGCAAGGTACGCGACCGGGCCTCGTACGCCTTCGCCCTGGTCTCGGTGGCGGCGGCGATGGAGGTCCGGGACGGGCGCGTCAATGCCGTACGGCTGGCGCTCGGCGGCGTCGCTCCCAAGCCCTGGCGGGCCCACCCGGCCGAGGAGGCGCTGCTCGGGGCTCCGGCCACCGAGGAGTCCTTCGGCCGGGCCGCGGACGCCGTACTCGCCTCCGCGGTCGGACAGGGCGACAACGACTTCAAGATCGAACTGGCGCGACGCACCATCGTGGCGACCCTGCGCCGGCTTCTCACGGACGGGAGCGCCGCATGACCGAGACACTGCCCCACGCCGAGACGGGCGGCTCCGTCGTCGGCAAGCCCGTAGACCGTGTCGACGGACCCGCCAAGACCACCGGAGCCGCCGTCTTCTCCGCCGAGGTCGCCTATCCGGATCTCGCGTACGCCACGCTCGTCCCCGCGACGATCAGCCGCGGCCGGATCACCTCCATCGACACCGCCGCCGCGACCGCCGTACGCGGCGTGATCACCGTGCTCACCCACGAGAACGCGCCCGAGCTGAAGCCGCCGCAGCCGTTCAACCCGTTCAACTTCGCCACGTTCGCGGCCGGAACCCAGGTCAACTACCTCAGGACCGACGAGATCTTCTGGGACGGTCAGCCGGTGGCCCTGGTCGTGGCCGAGACCCTGGAGGCGGCACGCGAGGCCGCCGCCCTGGTCCACGTCACATACGAGGAACGTGCCTCGGCCGTGGACTTCGCCGCCGAAGAAGGCAACGCCCAGCCCCAGAAGGCCAACATGGTGCTGCCGAGCGGTGCGAAGAAGGGGGATGCCGAAGCGGCTTTCGCGGCATCGCCGGTCAAGGTCGATCTGCGGTTCACCACTCCGCCCCACAACCACAACGCGATCGAACCGCACGCCACGACGGCGGTGTGGGAAGGCGACCGGCTCACCGTGCACGACAGCACGCAGAGCATCGACTGGCTGCGCACCCACCTCGCCCTGCGGTTCGACGTCCCGCCGGCCAACGTGCGCGTCGTCTCGACGTTCGTGGGCGGCGGGTTCGGCGGCAAGAGCGTGGTCTGGGCCGGCACGATCCTCACCGCCCTCGCCGCACGTGCCATCGAACGGCCGGTGCGCATGATGCTCACCCGGGAAGCCGTCTATCAAACCGTCGGCGCGCGAGGCGCGTCGACCCAACGAGTCGCGCTCGGCGCCGGCACGGGCGGCAGGCTGACCTCGCTCATCCACACCACCGTCGCCCGCACCGGCCGGGTGGGCGGCCTCCCGGAGACCCTGACCAGCCCGTCACGGCACCTCTACGCCACCCCGACCATGCTGCTCCAGCAGAACCTGGTCGAGATGGACCTCATCCCGCCCTCACCGATGCGCACCCCCAGTGAGGGGATCGGAAGCTTCGCGCTGGAGTCGGCGATCGACGAACTGGCCTGCCAGGTGGGCATGGACCCGATCCGGTTCCGGATGCTCAACGAGCCCGAGACCAACCCGGTCGACGGCAAGGCGTTCTCCCGCCGCCTGTTGCCCGAGGCCTACGCGCTGGGCGCCGAGAGCTTCGGCTGGGACGAACGCACGCCGGAGCCGGGTTCGATGCGGGACGGCCGGTGGCTGGTCGGTATGGGTGTCGCCACGGCGTTCCACCCGGCCCAGCAGATGGCCGCCAACGTCACGGTCCGGTTGTCCGTCGATGGCAGCGTCCTCGTGCGGTGCGCCTTCCAGGAGATCGGCGTGGGTGCCGCGACGGTGCAGGCGCAGATCGCCGCCGACGCGCTCGGCGTTCCGTTCGAGAACGTGCGCGTCGAACACGGTGACTCGGCTCTGCCGAGCAGTGCCGCCGCGATTGGTTCCGTGCAGACCGCCACCGTGGCCAACAGCCTTCTGGAGGGCTGCGAGAAGCTCAGGAAGCGGTTGCGCACCCTGGCCCGCAGGCACGGCGCCTCCGGCCAGAGCTACACGGAGACGCTGGCCAGGGCGGGCCTGCCGTCCGTGGAGGTCGCGATCGGTTCGGACACCCGGGTCGGGAGGATGACCGGCCAGGTGAAGTTCTTCACGCGCTTCCTGCGGGAACAGCGGCGGTGGATGAAGGCCGCCTACGGAGCCCACTTCTGCGAGGTCCGGGTCGACCGGGACACCGGCGAGGTGCGGATCGCCCGGTGGACCGGCGTGTTCGACTTCGGCCGGGTGATCAACACGAAGACGGCGACCAGCCAGCTCCGCGGCGGCATCATTGCGGGGATCGGCATGGCCATGGGAGAGGAGACCCTCGTAGACTCCCGCAACGGGCGGATCATGAACCCGAGCCTCGCGGAGTACCACCTCCCCGTCCAGGCCGACATCCCGCAGATCGAGGTCAAGTGCCTCGACGTGCCCGACCCGACCATGCCGCTGGGCCTGACCGGCATCGGCGAGGTCGGCCCCACCGGGGTCGCCGCGGCAATCGCGAACGCCGTCCACCACGCCACCGGCAAGCGCATCCGCGACCTGCCCATCACCCTGGACAAGCTGCTGTGACCATGCGGGGCGGGACGGCTGCCACGGGTAGGCGTGGGGCCGAACCTGAGTCGGACCCAAGCCTCGTACCGCGGTACGAGGCCCATCCCCGCGGTCCCGCCCGCGGGGGGACCGGATCGGGGCCCACCCGCTCATAGCGTTGCTGGTGAGGTGTCCGACAGGCGCCCGGGGCCGAGGAAAGGCACGCTGATGATCGAGGCACGGGTACTGACCAAGAGGTATGGGGAGAAGACCGCGGTGGACCGGCTGGACTTCACCGTGAAGCCAGGCACCGTGACCGGCTTCCTCGGGCCCAACGGCGCCGGGAAGTCCACCACGATGCGCATGATCGTCGGACTGGACGCCCCGACCAGCGGCTCCGTGACGCTCAACGGCCGCCCCTACGCCAAGCACCGGGCGCCGCTCCAGGAGGTCGGCGCGCTGTTGGAGGCGAAGTCGATCCACCCGGGCCGCTCGGCGTTCAACCACCTCAACGCGCTCGCGCTGACGCACGGCATTCCCCGCAGCCGTGTCGACGAGGTCATCGACCTCGCCGGTCTGGGCAGTGTCGCGAAGAAACGGGCCGGAGCCTTCTCCCTCGGCATGGGGCAGCGGCTCGGCATCGCGGCGGCACTCCTCGGCGATCCGCAGACGGTGATGCTCGACGAGCCGGTCAACGGCCTCGATCCGGAGGGCGTGCTGTGGATCCGCAATCTGCTCACCTCGCTCGCGGCGGAGGGGCGGACGGTGTTCGTCTCCTCGCATCTGATGAGCGAGATGGCGCTGGTCGCGGACCACTTGATCATCGTGGGGCGTGGACGGCTGCTCGCCGACACGACGGTGCAGGACCTGGTCCGCGAGGCGGGCGGCAACACCGTGAAGGTGGCGACGCAGGACCCGGCGCGGCTGCGGGACATCCTGACGGGGCCGGGCGTCGACATCGTCGGCCAGGTCGGCTCCGAGGAACTGCACGTCACGGGACTCACCGCCCGTGAGATCGGACTGAAGGCGGCGGAGCACGGCATCCCGCTGTTCGAACTGAGTCAGCGAACGGTCTCGTTGGAAGAGGCGTTCATGGACCTGACCAGGGATGCCGTGGAGTACCACGGCACCACGACCGCTACCGACACCCTCGGGAGGGTGGCATGAGTTCCCTCACCACGATCGCGGAGGCCCGGCAGGAGCCGACCTCCCGGTCCCGCCCCGCCTACCGGGTGACGGGCTGGCACGTACTGCGCTCGGAGTGGGCCAAGCTGTGGTCGCTTCGCTCGACGTGGATCACGCTGACGCTCGGACTGCTGTTCCTGCTGGTGTTCGGGCTGATCATTTCCTGGCAGTTCAACGCGGGCAATCTGGACAGTGACTTCGAGACCTCCAAGGCGGTGGACCTTGCCCTGTTCGGTGTCCCCTTCGCTCAGTTGGCCCTCGGCGTCCTCGGTGTGCTGGTGATGGCGGGCGAGTACTCGACCGGAATGATCCGCTCGACGCTGGCGGCCGTTCCGCGCCGACTGCCGGTGCTGTGGTCCAAGGCCGCGCTCTACGGGCTGGTGGCGATGCTGGTCGCCTCGGCCGGGGCGTTCGTGGCCTTCCTGGTCGGCAGCCAGATCGTCTCCGGCACCTCGGCGGCCCAGAGCCTGTCGGACGCCGGAGTCCTCAGGAGCCTGCTGGGAGCCGGGCTCTACCTCGGCCTGATCGGCGTGATCAGCGTCGGCCTCGGCGCACTGCTGCGGTCGGTGGCGGGCGGCATCTCGGTGCTGGTCGGTGTGTTCGTCCTGCTGCCCGGACTGACCTCGCTCCTGCCCAGCTCCTGGGAGGACAACGTCAGCCCCTACCTGCCGAGCAATGCGGGCGAGTCCATCTTCGCCCTGACGCACGACTCCACCACGCTGTCCCCAGGGGCCGGCCTGGCGGTCTTCCTCGGCTGGACGGCCCTCACGCTGGCGGGTGCGGCCTACCGGCTCAAGCGCAACGACGTCTGAGTCGTCCGGACCACAGACGGGTGACCGACGTGAGCATCGACGACACCGGCGGAATGGGCCCCCTGGTCGCCCGGTTGAACCGCGGCGGCCAGTGGTTGCGGCACGCGGACCGGGCCCGTCCATGGGTGCTGGACACCGCGGTGGTCGTACTGGTCGCCGTGATGTTCTGCCTGCCGGACGTGCTGCCCGAGGGCTCGGGGGACGACGGCCCGCGCAAGATTCGTCTCACGGTCACCGAACTGCCCCTGGCGGCCACGTTGGCCCTGCAGGCCGGGCTGGTGCTGCCGCTGCTGTGGCGGCGGCGCAGACCGCTGATGGCCTTCGGTGTCATCGCGGCCGTGTTCCTGCTCCAGTGGTCGCTGAACGCCGCGCTGCGCGCGGACATCGCCCTGTTCGTCGCCCTGTACAGCCTGGCCCTGCACGGAAGGCTCCGGCAGCTTCCGTGGGCCGGTGCTGTCATGGCGGGCGCGATGGTGCTGGTCGCAGTGCGCGTGGCGGAGTCCGTGTCCGTCTGGGACGCGCTGTTCTTCCTGCTCAGCACGGCCACCGCGGCCCTCGCGCTCGGCCTGGTGATCAGGTTTCGCCGGGCCCAGCTCGCCGGGCTGCGGGAGCGGGCGGCCCGGCTGGAGATCGAGCGCGACCAGCGCAGCAGGCTGGCGACCGCCACCGAACGCGCCCGGGTGGCCCGGGAGATGCACGACATCGTCGGCCACAACCTGGCCGTCATCGTCAGCCTCGCCGACGCGGGTGCGTACGCCAGCGACGCGGCCCCGGAACGCGGCAAGGAGGCGCTGAACCTGATCGGCGACACCGGGCGCCAGGCGCTCGGCGAGCTGCGCAGGGTGCTCGGCGTGCTGCGTGAGGCGACGGACACCGACGACTCGCCGTCCGGGCCGCCGCTCAGTCCGCAGCCCGGCATCGCCGACATCGACATGCTGTGCGCCGGTGTGCGGGCCGCCGGCCCGGAGGTGGTCTACCGCACGGTCGGTGACATGGACGCCCTGGACGCGGGGGTGCAGCTGGCGGCGTATCGCATCGTCCAGGAAGCCCTCACCAACTCTCTCAAGCACGCCGGGGCCGACACCCGGGTGGGCCTGTCGATCCTCGTCGAGGACGGCCGGCTGGAGATCCTGGTCCAGGACACCGGCCCGTCGGGTCCGGCCGAGCCGCCCAACGAGGAAGGACACGGACTGGTGGGTATGCGTGAACGAGCGGCACTCTACGGCGGGACTGTCAGTGCCGGGCCCGAGGCCGGCGGGGGATGGCGTGTGAAGGTCGGCCTCGACCTCCTGTCCCGGGGTGGTGACCGATGACCACCGTGCTCGTCGTGGACGACCAGCCGCTCCAGCGCTATGCCTTCCGCCTCCTGCTGGAGTCCGCCACCGAGACGACTGTGCTCGGTGAGGCCGCACACGGTGCCGAGGCCGTCCGCCTGGCGGCGGAACTGCGCCCCGACGTCGTCCTCATGGACATCCGCATGCCCGGCATGGACGGCATCGAGGCCACCCGCCGCATCGTCGCGGCCGGTGACCGTTCCCGCATCCTCGTGCTGACCACCTTCGACCTCGACGAGTACGTCCATGCCGCCCTCCGGGCCGGGGCCAGCGGGTTCCTGTTGAAGGACGTGCGCCCCGAAGAACTCCTGGCCGGCATCCGGGCCGTGGCCGCCGGCGACGCCGTGATCGCCCCCGCCCTCACCCGTCGGCTCCTGGACGAGTACGCACAGCATGTCCCGCAGCCCACCGATCGCCCGGCTCAGGAAGCCCGGCTGAAGGGGCTCACCGACCGGGAGCGCGAGATTCTCGTGGCCATCGGCAAGGGTTGGACCAACGGGGAGATCGCCGCCCACTTCGTCGTGGCCGAGTCCACCGTGAAGAGCCACGTCCGCAGCATCCTGGCCAAGATCGGTGCCCGTGACCGCATCCAGGCCGTGATCTTCGCCTACGACCTCGGACTGGCCCGCCCCAGGTCCGGCTGACTCGATCCAGTTTCTGTTGCACTCCTGTCGGTGGAGTGCAATGCTTGCACTGTAACCCTAGATGTGCAAAGCAGTGGACCGGCGTCGGACTGTCGCGCGTCGGAACGCGGTTGACGAAAGGGGCGCTGCGATGAAGGTCGCTGATGGTGTCGCGGTGTTGGAGCTGCCGATGAAGGTGATGGGCTTCGACACGGTGATCCACCCGACGGTGGTCTGGGACGACGAGGACGTCGTGCTGATCGACACCGGGCTGCCCGGCAGCCTGCCGTATCTGACCGAAGGCATGGATGAGGCCGGGGTCCCGCTGGCCCGGGTTGACAAAGTCGTCCTGACGCATCAGGACCTGGACCACATCGGGGGCTTGGGCGGTGTGTTGCAGGCCGTGCCGGGACCGGTGGAGGTGATCGCGCACGAGGACGAGGCGCCGTACATCCAGGGCGACAGGCCACTGCTGCGGATGAGCGGCGACGGCCGCGCGGCGATGCCGGCCCCGGCCGACGAGGTGCAGCGTCGCGAGATGCTGCAACTGATGGAGGCGGCCAAGAACATGGAGAAGGTCCACGTCGACACGGTGGTGCAGGGCGGCGAGGTGCTGCCGTACTGCGGGGGCATCACGGTGGTCCACACCCCGGGCCACACTCGGGGGCACATCTGCCTCTACCTCGACCGGACCAAAGTCCTCGTCTGCGGCGACGAGTTGGAGGTCCGCGACGGCTCGCTGGCCGGGCCCAGGCCGGGGCTGTCGGCGGACGATCCGATGGCCCGTCGCTCGATCGCCGAGCTTGTCCCCTACGACGTCGACACCGCGATCTGCTACCACGGCGGCCTCTGGCGCGACGACACCAACCAGCGCATCCAGGAACTGGCCCAGGAAGGGGGACTGCGGTGACACCTCAGGGATCAGGACCGCGGCTTCCCGGCCCGCAAGGCGCAACCGCGTTCGGCGACGCGCAGGGTGCCGGAGCACACTGGACGGCCATCCGGTTCACGGACGGCATCATGACCGACGCGTTGGCCAAGCACCTGCTGGGACTGCAGCAGTACGGCATGACGGACCTCGGTGAGGTTCTCGAGGTCTGTGCCCAGCTGGAGGACGGCACCGAGGAGAGCTGGGTCACGGGGTGGGCGAGTTTCGCCGCGCGGTTGCAGCGGCGGGCGGAGCAGGCCGAGGCGGCCGGCAAGCTGGTCACCGCGTCGACGGCGTATCTGCGGGCTTCGACGTACTGGCGGGCGTCGGTGATGTACTTCAGCGATGCCGAGGACCCTCGCATGGCCGACAACTCCAACGCGACCGCTCTGTGTTACGAGCGGTACCTGAAGCTGTCGGGCTACCCGGGCCGGCGCGTCGAGATCCCCTACGAGGACGGCTTCCTCCCGGGGCACTTCTACACCTCCCCGGTCGC
Source organism: Streptomyces sp. bgisy027 (assembly GCF_057710365.1). NCBI lineage: Bacteria > Bacillati > Actinomycetota > Actinomycetes > Kitasatosporales > Streptomycetaceae > Streptomyces > Streptomyces sp. bgisy027. Next base: position 24,006 of record NZ_JBYIVZ010000008.1, on the reverse strand, counting down.
GGGGGAGAACGCGCCGGTCCTCGTGATCACCCCGGGGCGCGACACCTGGGCCGAAGACACCCGCTGGATCTACGACGGTGCCATCCGTCGCGGCATACACGCCCTGATCTACGACGGCCCCGGTCAGGGCCTCGCGCTGCGACAGGGCAAGCTGCCGTTCAGGCCGGACTGGGAGAACGTCCTGGCCCCGGTGATCGATTTCGCCATCGCCCAGCCGGGGGTGGACCCCTCGCGGGTGGGGCTGTTCGGCGTGAGCTTCGGTGGCTTCCTGACGATCCGGGCGGCCGCGTTCGAGAGGCGCGCCAAGGTCTGTGTCACCGATCCGGGCACCGTCGACTGGGGCGGCTCGATCTCCGGCAGGCTGCGGATGCTCGCGGACCTGCCGCCCGACCGGATTCCGCTGCAGATGCGCAACCTGATCAGGGACTACGCCTGGAAGCACGGGGTGCCGAACACCATCACGGACGTGATCGAAGCCCTCGCCCCGTACGACAACTCGCAGTTCGCGGGCCGGGTGTCCTGCGAAACGCTGGTGATGGACGGGGCCGAGGAGATGACGCCGGGGGAGGCGCGCAAGCTGTACGACGCCTTGAACTGCCCCAAGGACTACCTGCTGTTCGACGCGACCAGCGCGGCGCAGACCCACTCGCAGATGGGCAGCTACGCCACCGCGACCGAGTTCTTGTTCGACTGGCTCGACGAGCGCCTGTGACCGCTCATCGATGGAGAGAAGGAAAGAAGGAATCATGCGCATTGCGGTAGTGGGTGCCACGGGCCGTACGGGCAAAGAACTCGTCAGCCAGGCACTGGCCGACGGACACGAGGTGGTGGCCTACGTACGCCGCCCCGAGGCCGTCGCCCCCACGCCCGGACTGACGGTCGTCGGCGGGCAACTCGACGACGAGGTGGCGTTGACCGACGCCCTGGGCGGCTGCGCCGCGGTGGCGGTGGCACTCGGCAACCCGGTCACCAAGGCGAGTGCCCCATTGATGCAGATCGCCATGCCCACCGTGATCGCGGCGGCGAAGGGCGCCGGTGTGCGGCGGGTCGTGGTGCTGTCGGCGCTAGGGGTCGGGGCCACCTTGGCCAACGCCCGTTATCCCTACCGCTTCGGCTGCCGCACCTTCCTGGCCGGGGCCTTCAGGGACCACCACGCGGGCGAGTCCTTGCTCGAGAGCAGCGGTCTGGACTGGACCACCATCCACCCCGGCCCTCTGTTCGACGGCGCACGCACACCGCACCCGACCATCGTCGACGCGGCCGGCGGCCACCAGATGCCCAGAGCACCCAGGACGATGCGGGCAGATGTGGCCGCTGCCATGCTGGGCATGCTCACCGACCCGACCACCGTCGGCAAGCAGATGCTCATCACCTCGGTACAGCGATGAGAGAGCGCGCGAGTGTGACCAACCGCCGGCGGACCGCGGCCCTGATCACCGAGTCCGCACTGGACCTGGCCGAGGAGCGCGGGGTCGACGGGTTCACCATGGACGAGCTCGCCGAGCGGGTCGGCGTCTCCCGGCGGACCCTGTTCAACTACGTGCCGGGGAAGCTGGACGCGATCCTCGGTGCTCCGCAGAGTCCGGATCCGGCGTCACTGACCGTCTTCCGGGCGGGCGGCCCGACCGGCCGTCTCACCGAGGATGTCAAGGCCACCTTCGCCGATGTGCTGGACGCGACGCACACGCCCTCGGCGCAGGTGGAGCGGATTCGGCGGCTCGTCGCCTCGGACGCCCGGCTGCACAAGGCGATGCATGACAAGTTCGGCCATTTCGCCAGTGTCTTCGCGAACGCGCTGATTGAGCGCGACGGGGAGAGGTTCCCCCCTTTCCGCGCCCAAGTGGCCGCGACCGTCACACTGTCGCTGTTCGGCGTCGCACTCGACGCCTTCGTCGCCGATCCCACCGCGAGCCTCGCCGAGCACTTCGTGGCCGCCTTCGACGGTGCGGCCGCCCTCTTCGCCTGAGATCGACGCGTGAGCTGCTGTGCTTCGTGGGCCCTGCGGCCCACCGTCCAGACGGGCGGTGGGCCGCAGGGCCTGGAGACGTGTGTCAGAACATGCCGTTGTCGTTCGCCGAGGTCTCGGGCACCTGCGTCGAGGCGTCCCAGTGCTCGACGATCTTGCCGTGCTTCACCCGGAAGATGTCGATCGCCGCGGTGCCACGGTCGGTCGGGGAGACCGTGATGTGCGTGTGCAGGGTCACGAAGTCACCGTCGACGAGGACCCGCTTGAAGTCCACGTTGACGTTCGGTACCGCCTTGACGAACCCGGTCGCCCAGGTGACCCAACCCTCCTTGCCGTCGGCGACGTTGGGGTTGTGCTGGACGAGGTCGCCCAGGTAGCGGTCGGCGGCGGCCTGCGGCTGCTTCCGGTTGATGCCGAGGTCCACGAAGCCGAGCACCACCCGCTTGTTGAGCGCTTCCTTGGCGCTGTGGCCGGCCGGGGAAGCGACTGCTACGGATGACTTCGGCGCGGTGTCGGCGTTGGCGAAGGCGGTGGTGCCCACGGTCAGTGCGGCGGTGGTGAGGACACCGACGCTGACGAGCGTGGCGCGTCGGCTGAGTCTGCGGGACTGCATGAGTGTCTCCAGTGGGTTGTGGCGTGGTGCGGTGATTTCGGGGAGTCAGGCTGCATCCACCGTCACCGGCTGGGCCGGGGCGCGGTGGATGGGGGTCTGGGTGCCGGTGAGAGGTGCACCGGTGGCCCCGTGTCGCGCGGCGATGATCTCGGCGGCGATGGACAGGGCGGTCTCCTCGGGCGTACGGGCGCCGAGGTCGAGGCCGATCGGTGAGTGCAGCCGGGCGAGTTCCCGCTCGCCCAGGCCGGCTTCGCGCAGTCTGCGTGCGCGGTCGGCATGGGTGCGGCGGGAGCCCATGGCGCCGATGTAGGCGACCGGCATGCGCAGGGCCTGCTGGAGGAGGGGGATGTCGAACTTGGCGTCGTGAGTGAGGACGCACAGGGCGGTACGGGTGTCGGTCTCGGTGCCTCGCAGATAGCGGTGCGGCCAGTCGACGACGACCTCGTCGGCCTCGGGGAACCGGGCCCGGGTGGCGAAGACGGGACGGGCGTCGCACACAGTGACGTGGTAGCCGAGGAACTTGCCCACCCGGACCAGCGAGGCCGCGAAGTCGATCGCCCCGAACACGATCATGCGGGGTGGCGGGACGTGCGCCTCGACGAGCAGGGTGATCCCGCCGGGGCAGAGCGATCCGTCCTCGGAGAGTTCGACGGTGCCGGTGCGTCCGGCCTGGAGCAGGGCGTGTGCCTGAGCGGCGGCCGTCGCCTCCAGTGCGGTGTGGCCGGGCGGGCAGGAGCCTTCGTGGGCGCCGTCGGCGCGGACGAGCAGCGCCTGTCCGAGGAGGGCGGCGGGTCCCCGCACGATCCGGGCGAGCGCGGCCGGCTCGCCGTCGGCCGCGGCGGCCAAAGCGGAGCCGACGATCTTCCTGGCGGGCGTGTGCGCGGTGATCGGCGTGATGAGGATGTCGATGATCCCGCCGCACGTCAGCCCCACGGCGAAGGCGTCCTCGTCGCTGTAGCCGAACCGCTCGACCACGCTCCTGCCGTCCTGGAGGGCCTGTCGGCACAGGTCGTAGACCGCCCCCTCCACACAGCCGCCGGAGACCGACCCGAGGGCCGTCCCCTCGCTGTCCACGGCGAGGGCGGCCCCTGGCCCGCGCGGCGCACTGCCGCTGACGGCGACGACGGTGGCCACCGCGAACTCGCGGCCCTCGTCGAACCAGCGACTCAACTCCTGGGAGATATCAAGCACTTGGTCCCTCCGTGGACAGGACGCGATCGGGTCGGTCGGGCAGGGGGCAGCGGCAGCGGGCGTCGGAGTGTGGCGGACTCGCCAGGATCGGGGGTCGTCCGCCCGGCGCACCTCGATGGCGGCACCGAAGGCCGGTCGCGCGCCACGGGTCACTCGCCGGGCTGTGGCTGGCGCTATGGTGAACACAGGTGGACTGGTGTCCGCTAAACGAGAACGTACCGGACAGCTATCCGGTTAGCAAGGGGTCGGGGCGTGAGCCCGGGAGGAGGGGAAGTGCCGTCGAGGAACAACGGGCCTCAGCGCTCGGACGCGCAGCGCAATCGGGAACGGATCCTGGAAGTGGCGCTGGCCGAGTTGTCCCGTGACGTGGATGCTCCGCTGAGTTTGATCGCCAAGAAGGCGGGGGTGGGGCAGGGCACCTTCTATCGCAACTTTCCCAACCGTGAGGCGCTCGTCCTCGAGGTGTACCGCCACGAGGTACAGCTGCTCACCGACGCCGCGACGGAACTGCTCAAGACCCGGGAGCCCGACGCGGCCCTGCGGGAATGGCTGAACCAGCTCGCCCGCTTCGCTTCCGCGAAGACCGGCCTGTCGGATGTGATGCGTCAGATCGTCGGTACGACGGATGCTTCGGCCCAGCCCGGATACGCGCTGGTGGCCGAGGCGGTCGGGAACCTGCTCGCCGCCAATCACGAGGCGGGCACCATTCGTCCGGGGGTGACCGTGGACGACTTCATCCTGGCGATCGCCGGTATCTGGCAGCTCGATTTCCGTGGTGACTGGCAGGCTCAGGGGGCTCGGCTGCTGGACCTTGTCATGGATGGGTTGCGTGCGGGGGCGCCCACGCGGGGCTGAGGGGCCGAGGCCTGGGAGCGGCCGATCCGGCTGTCGAGCGGACCGGCCTGAACAACCGCAACTGACGCCCTCGCCGCAGAGCCGTAAAGGGCCGTAAGAGCCAAGGCCCGTAAGGGTGTCGGGGCTACTCGCCAGCTGCCGGGGTCATGTTCTTGTTGTGGCGGAGCAGGTTCCGCGGATCCCATACGGCCTTGACCTCGGCCAGCCGCCGGTACTTGGCCGCGCTGCCGAACACCCCGCGGCGCCACGCCTCGCCCATGTCCTGGGTGAGGTTGGTGTAGGCGTTGGGGAGCGTGTACGGGCTCAGGGCGGACCTGGTCGCCTCGGCCCACTCGTCGAACGACGCGTCATGGACCCGTTCCGTCCACACCGGCGCGCACTCCCACAGCCAGGACGCTCCCTTCCGGGAGAAGGCGGTGGCGTCCTCCCCGACGTCCTCGGAGATCGCGCCGCCCAGCGACCACACGTTGATCGTGCTCATGGTGCCCGGTGCGTCCGGCACCGCCGCCAGGCGCTCGACCAGTGTGTCGACCACGGCTTCGCCGAGCGTGGCGAGATAGCCGCCCCGTACCGTGGTGCGCCGGCCGTAGGGGACGACCGCGTCCAGCATGCTGTTCGTCTTCAGCCAGGTCGTGGGCCCCACGGTGTCGAGGACCGGTGTGCCGAGCGCGGTGAGCCGCCCGATGATCTCCTCCGCGTCCCCGCGAGGCCCGGTGTGGCACGGGATGAGGATCAGGACCGGCTTGCCATGCACCTCCTCGGGCAGTCCCGGAAGCGGCGGCGCGACGGTGAGGGTGGTGCCCAGGCCGAGTTCGCGGGGCGCGTCGGCCATGAAGGGGTGCAGCTTCGACAGTACGGCGGCGGCTTGTTCGCCGGGGAAGACGATCTGCCCGGAGACGACTTCGGGGCCCAGGGTATGAGCGCGGTACTCGAAGGCGGTGACGACGCCGAAGTTGCCGCCGCCTCCGCGCAGCGCCCAGAACAGGTCCGGGTTCTCCATCTCGTCCGCGTGGACCTTCCGCCCGTCGACGGTGATCATCTCGCAGGCGAGCAGGTTGTCGACGGTGGCGCCGAACCGGCGCATGAGGTGCCCGATTCCGCCGCCGAGGGTGAGTCCGGCGATGCCGGTGGTGGTGACGGTGCCGGACGGCACCACCAGGCCGTGCTCCTGCGTGGCCGCGTCGAGTTCACCGAGGACGACACCGGCCTGGGCCCGCACGGTACGGGTCCGCGGATCGACAGTGATCTCGCGCATGCCGGACAGATCCAGCACCAGGGCGCCGCCCGGCATGGCGTAGCCGTCGGCGCCGTGGCCGCCGCCCCGCACCGCGACGGGCAGGTCGCGTGCCGACGCGTACCGCAGGGCGGCGGCGACGTCGTCCTCGTCGACGCATCGGGCGATCAGCGCGGGGGGCGTGTCGGCGGCACGGCCGTTGAAGACGACCCTGGCCGCGTCGAAGCCGGCGTCCCCGCCGCGCAGGACGGCGCCTCGGAAGCCGGGCGCGAAGTCGGCGTGGGCGGGGGATGTGGGGGGAGAGCTCGTCGGGCTCATGTATGCCTTTCTGAAGGCGGGCGACCTGCGCGCGGCCGCCCGGTAGTGCGGGGTGGTGCCCCCGTCAGGCGAGGTCGGAGAGGTCCTCCGGCGTCAGGGTGATCGACCCGGCCGCTATGTTCTCCGCCAGGTGGTCGGGGGAGCCCGTGCCCGGGATTGCGAGGGTGACGGGGGAGGAGGCGAGCAGCCAGGCCAGGGCGATCTGGTGGACCGTCGCGCCGTGCCGTTCGGCGACCTTGGCTACACGGTCGGCGTCGAGGTCGCTGGTGCCGCCGCCGAGCGGGAAGAACGGCACGAAGGCGATGCCGGCTTCCTCGCAGGCCGTCAGGAGCTCCGCGTCGTCGCGCTTACCGGAGTGGAAGTGGTTCTGCACGGCGACGACGGGCGCGATCGTACGGGCCTCCGCGAGGTGGGCCGTGTCGACGTTGCTGAGACCGAGGTGGCGGATCAGGCCCTCCTCCCGCATCGCGGCGAGCGTTTCGAACTGCGCGGCGATGGACTCGCCGTGGGGCGGTTCCATCGCGCCGACGCGCAGGTAGACGACGTCGAGGCGGTCCACGCCGAGGGTTTCGAGGTTCGCCTCGACCATCGGGCGCAGAGCGGCGGGGTCGGTGGTCTGCCGAAGTCCGCCGTCGGGCGTGTCCCACGGGCCGACCTTGGTGGCCAGGACCAGGCCGGCCGGGTACGGATGGAGAGCCTCGCGGATCAGGGCGTTGGCGCTCACGGCACCATCGTCACTGCGGTAGAAGGACGCGGTGTCGATGTGGTCGACGCCGAGCTCGACGGCGCGGCGCAGGACCGCGCGACCGGCTTCGGGGTCGCGGGCCGGCCCGGTGAAGCCGTTGGTGGACAGCCGCATGGCTCCGAAGCCGATCCGGTTGACCGGCAGGTCACCGCCGAGCAGGAAGGTGTCGAAGGGGGTGTGGGTATCGAGGGTCATCGTCGTCCGTTTCGGAAGCGTGCCGCGTTCGCGGCAGTCATGGCAGGTGGGGATACCGGTTCGTCGTCAGTCCGTGATGACGGCGTCGCGGTGGATCCACTCGGGGCTGTGGGCCGCCTTGAACAGGAAGTCGGCGACATCCGCGCGGCTGATCGTCGGGTTGCCCTTCATCGGGAGACGGTCGCCGGAGAGGTAGGTGCCCTTGGCGGGCTTCTTGGTCAGCATGGTCGGGTAGACCAGCGTCCAGTCCAGGCCGCTGGAGCGGATCGTCTTCTCGGACAGCTCCTTATTGGCGTAGATGTTGCGCAGGAAGGTGCTGTACATGACCTTCTGCGCGGGGCTCGCCGACCGGTAGGTGTCACCCACGCCGAACGAGGACAGCCACACCAGGCGGGATATCCCCATTTCCCTGGCCGCGCCCGTCACCGCCGTCGCGGCGCGGGTGAACAGGTCGTCGGCGCGGACGGAGGTGCTCCTGCCGAGCGCCGATATGACGGCGTCCTGACCGATCATGGCCTTGGCGACATCGTTGTGCGAAGTGGCGTCGCCGGCGACCACGCGGATCCGGTCCGCCAGGTCGTCCAGCGCCTCCGGCCTGCGGGCCAGGACGGTGACGGTGTCGCCGGCCTCCAGGGCCAGGTCGACGACGTGGCGGCCCGTGGGCCCGGTGGCACCGAGGATGAGCAGGTTCATGGCGTGAGCCTTTCGTGAGGTGGTCTGTGTGGGGGTACCGCCCGCGCCTGCTGATCGCCTGGGCGGAGTGGCGGGCGGACCCTAAACGGACACCTGTCCGCTGAAGTTCAACGTACCGGACGGGTGTCCGTTTAGCAAACGCGGTCGTGCCGGGCGGCTGCCTGCGGGGTCGCTGGGCGAGGCGGGGGTCGGTTGGGTCGGGGTCGCCGGAGGCGGCGCCCGGCAGGGCTGTACGGGTGTTGTTCGACCGGCATTCGGTGCTGCGTGTGCGACCAGGCCCGCTGTCACGCGGATGGCCTATCGCGGGGCGCCGAATCGCGGCCCATGGCGAACGATGGCGTCGACCCTGCGCGTCTGTGGATTCGCGCGTGAAGTTCTGAACCGCTTGCCAAGTGGACATCTGTCCGCTACGTTCGAACGGCGGGCGGACAGTAGTCCGTTTACGTTCCGTCGCAGGGACGGCCACGGCCCGGCGAGTGCTCGGTGGTGCGACCACCGGCACCGTCACCCGCCGTCGCCGACGGCCCTCGTCCCGGGTTCGTGCGCCCGAGGAGGCCGCCCCGCCCACCACGAGGGAGGAGCGTCAGTCCGCCGTCCCACTAGCCGGCGTCGGCGATCCCCCTCCATCGAGTCGAGGCATGCGGCTCACCGCCGGCTCACCGCCCCGTGCTCGAGTCGAAGAGATTGGCAACAACATGACCGACATCACCCGCATCCTGCTCCGCAACGGCCACGTCATCGACACCGAGCCCGAGCCGGTCGCCCACCCCGGCACGGACGTCCTGATCGAGGACGGCCGGATCGCCGCCGTAGGTCCGGACCTCCCGGCGGAGGGTGCCACCGTCATCGACGCCACCGACCGCATCGTGCTGCCCGGGTTCGTCGACACCCATCGGCATGTGTGGCAGTCCGCGCTGCGCAGCGCCGCCGTGGACATGGACCTCATGGGCTACCTCGGTGTCATGGGACAACTCGGCGCACGACTCCGGCCGCAGGACATCCACGCCGCGACCCTGGTCGGCGCGCTGGAGAGCCTCGACTCCGGCATCACCACCCTGATGGACTTCTCGCACGCGCTGAACACACCCGAGCACGCCGACGCGGCCGTCGACGGTCTGCGGGCGGCCGGGCTGCGCGCGGTGTTCGGCTACGGCTTCCCGCCCGGTGCGCCCGCGAACTACGACGACGTCCGCAGAATCCGTGCCGGGCGGCTGGACGACGACGAGGCGCTCGTCACCATGGCGCTCGCCCCGATGGGCCCGTCGTTCACGCCTCCCGAGGTGGTGGCCGGGGACTGGGGTCTGGCGGCCGACCTGGGCCTGCCGGTGACGTTCCACGTCAGCGCCGGTCCCGTCGCGGCGCAGCCGGTCTCGGTCTTGCGCGAACTCGGTCTGCTGGACGTCAAGGCCCTCTACGTGCACGGCAACTCGCTCGACGACGACGAGCTGAAGCTGATCGCGGACTCCGGTGGCCACGCCTCGGTCACGCCGAGCACGGAGGCGATGCTGAGCATCGGTCGGCCCGTCACCGGCCGCTACCGCCGGGCCGGTGTGACCACGAGCCTGGGCGCCGACGCCGTGACCTCCGCCCCCGGCGACATGTTCTCCGTGATGCGCGCGGCACTGGTCGCCAGCCAGGTCGCCGACGACGCCGCCGAGCGGCTGAGCGTCAGGGACGTGCTGCGGATGGCCACGCTGGACGGTGCCGCCGCCCTCGGTCTGGCCGACCGGATCGGCTCGCTGCGTCCCGGCAAGCAGGCCGACGTCATCCTGCTCAGGCTGGACGACCTCAACCTCCTCGGCGCCGAGCGCGACCCGATCGCGGCCGTGGTCACCGCCGCCCACCCCCAGAACGTGGACACGGTCCTCGTCGCCGGACAGGTCGTGAAGTCCGCGGGCCGGCTGGTCAACGGCGACCTGCCCCAGGCCGCCCAGGCCCTGCGGGACACCGCGGCCGCCGTCAGCGGCAGCTGAACGCGGCCCGCCACACGAACGACCCGACGGCCGGTCGGCGAGTCCGACCGGTCGGTCTGGGCCAATCGGCCCTCCGCTCAACGACAGCCGTGTTCGCCGACCCGCGGCGCGCGTGATCGTCACGCCGTCCGCCCGGCAGGGCTGTGGAGGGCCGTTTCCTTTTGCCCCACCGCAGGACAAGTTGCCTCACCTCAAGACAAGTTGTCCCACCGCAAGACAAGGAGTTCCATCATGGCTGGAAGGTTGGCAGGCAGGATCGCCGTCGTGACCGGAGGTGCCAGCGGCATCGGTCAGGCGATCGCGAAGCGTCTGGCGTCCGACGGCGCCGACATCGCGGTCGCCGACATCAACCCGGCGGACGAGACGAGCGAACTCGTCAAGGCGACCGGGCAGCGGTTCTTCAGCGCACAGGTCGACATCTCCGACGAAGCGCAGATGAACGCCTTCGCCGCACAGGTGCGGGACACTCTGGGCTCGGTCGACATCGTCTCCAACAATGCGGCACTTGTTGAACTGGTCGACTTCGACAATGTGACCTTCGAGAGCTGGACCAAGATTGTCTCGGTCAACGCGGGCGGCGCCTTCCTGACCGCCAAGGCGTTCCTGGACCAGCTCAAGAACTCCAGTGCCGGCCGGATCATCAACATGACGACCACCGCCTACTGGGAGAACACCCCGTCTTTTATCTCGTACCTCTCGTCCAAGGGCGCCATCAACGGGCTCACCTATGCGATGGCGGCCGACCTCGCCAAGTACGACATCACGGTCAACGCAGTTGCACCCAGCGTCGTCCGGACCCCGTTCACGCTCTCCAGGCTGCCTGAGCAGGTCTTCGAGCATCACATGCAGCTGCAGGCCCTGAAGCGGCAGGAGACGCCCGAGGACGTCGCCAACGCGGTGGCGTTCCTCGCCTCCGACGACGCGGCGTTCATCACCAGCCAGATCCTCTCCGTCGACGGAGGCCTCACCCGCCGCTGACGTCGTCTCGGCCGGAGCCCCTCTCGCGAAGGAACTCGCGGGAGGGGCTCCTCTGCTGAGCGGGGTCCCGGCTGCCGTCGGTTTCTGTCGGTCGCCGCAGGGCGCATCCCTTGTCAAGCGGATGCCTGTCCGCTACGGTCGGGCGTAGCGGACTATTGTCCGCTTAGGGCCCGCGACTTGAGCGGGCGTGTCCGGCGTACTCGGCCGGTGGCTCTCGCCACCGCTGCCGCGCAGGTGTTCCCTCGATCCGGCGGCACCGCGACCAGGCCTCGCACCGAATGGAGATACCCGTGACCCCAGTCTCAGTCCACGGAACGACCGTGATCCTGCCCACCCAGGACGGAGACGCCGACGCGTACCTGGCGCGCCCCGACGACGGGGCCGCGCACCCGTCCGTCATCCTCTACACGGACATCATGGGCGTGCGTCCGAGTATGAAGAAGATGGCGGACCGGCTGGCATCGGCCGGCTACGCGGTCCTGGTGCCCAACGTGTTCTACCGCAGCGGCCCCGCGCCCGTAGTGGACATGCCTGACGTCGTCACCGAGGACATGCTCTGGGACGTCGTCGGCAGGGCCGTGCCGGTGGCGCAGGCGCTGACGCCGAAGGATGCGATGCGCGACGCGCTCGTCTGGCTCGACTGGCTGGAGGTCAGCGAGTTCACCACCGGCGGGCCCGTGGGCATCACCGGCTACTGCAACGGCGGCATGCTGTGCCTGCGTACGGCGGGTTCCTATCCGGACCGCGTCGCCGCCGCGGCCATCATCCACGGCTCCCACCTGATCACCGACGCGCCGGACAGCCCCCATCTGGTGGCCGACCGCATCAAGGGCGAGGTCTTCTTCGCCAACGGCGACAAGGACACGGTCAACCCGCCCGAGGAGGTGGAGTCCTTCAACGCGGTCCTCTCCGCGGCCGGTGTCCGCTACCGCAGTGAGATGTACGCGGACGCCCAGCACGGCTTCTGCTCCAGCGACCTTCTGCCGCTCTACGACAAGGCGGCCGACGAGCGTCACTGGGCGGGTCTGCTGGACCTGTTCGACCGCACTCTCTGACGCGCGCCGCTCTTCGCCGAGTTAAGTGAACGCCGTACTGTTGTTAACGGTACGGCGTTCCGCTAACTTGACCGTGGATCGATGAAGGCAAGTGCGTCGTAGAGGAAGGCTGACCATGGCCCCAGTCACGTCCAGTGCTGTCACCCTGAGCGTCAACGGCGAGAAGCACACGCTCTCCGTGGACCACCGCACAACCCTGCTGGACGCCTTGCGTGAGCGACTTGACCTCACCGGCAGCAAGAAGGGCTGTGACCACGGGCAGTGCGGCGCCTGCACCGTCCTGCTCGACGGCCGCCGGGTCGTGTCCTGCCTCCAGCTCGTGGTGGCCGCCGAGGACCGTGAGATCACCACGGTCGAGGGTCTGGCCGAGGACGGCCGACTGCACCCCGTGCAGCAGGCGTTCCTCGACCTGGACGGCTACCAGTGCGGTTACTGCACCCCCGGGCAGATCTGTTCGGCCGTCGCCGTGATCGGGGAACACGCGGCCGGCTGGCCCAGCGCGGTCACGGCCGACGTGCGGCCCGAGGCCGAGCCGACGCCGCTGAGCGCGGCGGAGATCCGGGAGCGGATGAGCGGCAACCTGTGCCGCTGCGGCGCGTACGTGGCCATCGTCGAAGCCGTCGGCCAGGCCGCCGCGACCGCCGCGGAGCGGACCGGGACCGAGGAGGCCGCGGCGGCATGAGGGAGTTCACCTACCAGAAAGCTCCGGACATCGCCGGTGCCGTGGCCCTGCTCGACGCCGATCCGGAGGCGCGTTTCCTCGGCGGCGGCACCAATCTCGTCGACCTGATGAAGTCGGGCGTGGAGCGTCCGGCGCGACTCGTCGACGTACGCGAACTGCCCCTGAACCGCATCGAGGTGACCGCGGAGGGCGGCCTGCGCATCGGCGCCACCGTCACCAACACGGACCTCGCCGTCCATCCCGAAGTCCGGCGCCGCTACCCGGCGCTGGCCCAGGCCGTGCTGGCCGGCGCCTCCGGGCAGCTGCGCAACATGGCCACCGTCGGCGGCAACCTCCTCCAGCGCACCCGCTGCGGCTACTTCACCGACGTGACCAAGGCCTGCAACAAACGCGTCCCCGGCAGCGGCTGCCCCGCCATCGAGGGTGAGCACCACAACCACGCGATCCTGGGCGCCTCCCCGCACTGCGTCGCCACCCACCCCTCCGACATGGGCGTGGCGCTGACCGCCTTCGACGCCGTCGTCTCGTACGAAACGGCTGGCGGGCAGGGCGAGTTGCCGCTCGCCGACCTCTATCTCCCGGTGCGTGACACCCCGCACCGGGAGACCGCGCTGCCACCGGGTGCGCTGATCACGGGTGTGACCCTGCCGCCCACCCCGGTCGCCGCCCACTCCCGCTACCGCAAGGTGCGCGAACGCGCCTCGTACGCCTTCGCGATCAGCTCGATCGCCGCCGCGATCGACGTCCGGGACGGTGTCGTACGCGAGGCGCGGCTGGCGTTCGGGGCGGTCGCGTCCCGGCCGTGGCGGGCCCGCGTCGCCGAGCGGACGCTGACCGGGGCGTCGGCCGACGCGGTGAGTTTCGCGGCGGCCGCCGATGCCGAGCTCGCGGCGGCCGCGCCGCTGGCCCACAACGCGTACAAGGTCCGGCTGATACGCAACCTCGTGGTGGCCGTACTGACGGAGATGGCCGAGGAGGACGCCCGATGAACACGGCGACACATACGCAGGGCAAGGCCGTCGGACTCCCGCATGTCCGGGTGGAGGGCCGGGACAAGGTCACCGGGGCCGCCCGCTACGCCGCCGAGATCTCCTTCGACGGCCTCGCCCACGGCTGGCTGGTGCTGTCCACCATCGCCCGGGGGCGAGTCCGCTCCATCGACACCGCTCCGGTCCTCGGCATGCCGGGCGTCCTCGCGGTCCTGCACCACGGGAACGCCCTGCCGGTCGACATCAGTTGGGTCGATCCGCAGCTGGGCCCCCCGGACGGGACTCTCGGTGTCTTCCAGCACGATCGGGTGCCCTACGCGGGATGGCCGGTGGCGCTGGTCGTCGCCGAGACGCCCGAACAGGCCAGTGAGGCCGCCGAGGCACTCAAGGTTGACTACGACCAGGAGGAGCACGACGTCGACCTGTCCTACGACCACCCCGGCGTCTACCCCCTGGTCGGCCCGCTGAGGCCGGCGACGCAGGAGAAGGGGGACCTGGCCGCCGAGCTGGCCGCGTCCGACGTCGTGGTCGAGGCCGAGTACACCACCGGGCAGGGGCACCACAATCCCATGGAGCCCCACGCGGCGGCGGCCCGCTGGGACGGTGACCGGCTCGAAGTCCTCGACTCGAACCAGGGCAGCCCGATGGTGGCCGGCGCTCTCGCGCAGCTCTTCTCGCTCGAACCGACCGCCGTCCGGGTGTGGACCGAGCACGTGGGCGGCGCGTTCGGCAGCAAGTCGCAGGCCCGAACGCACCATGTGGCCGCCGCGATGGCCGCGCGCATCCTGGACCGGCCGGTCCGTGTGGTGCTGACCCGGCGCCAGATGTTCTCCCTCACCGGCTACCGCAGCGCCACGGTCCAGCGGATCCGGCTCGGCGCGAATCCCGAGGGGAAGCTGCGGGCCCTGGAACACCGCTCCCTGTGCCAGACCTCGACGACGTACGAGTACGTCGAGGCGAGCACGATGATGACCCGGATGATGTACGACGCCGACGCGCACCACACGGTCAACCTTGCGGTGCGGCTGGACGTACCCACACCGGGGTTCATGCGGGCGCCGGGAGAGGCGCCGGGCTCGTTCGCGCTGGAGTGCGCGATGGACGAACTCGCCGAGAAGTGCGGCGTCGACCCGATCGAACTGCGCCTGCGCAACGAGCCCGAGCGCGGGCCGATCTCCGGGATGGAGTACAGCAGCCGCAATGTGATCACCTGTTTCCGTGAGGGCGCCCGCAGGTTCGGCTGGGCCGAGCGGGACCCGCGTCCCGGCGTCCGGCGGGAAGGCCGCTGGCTGCTGGGGACCGGCACGGCCGCGGCCACGTACCCCACGCACGTCATGCCGTCCTCGGCCTCCGTGACCGCGAACGCGGACGGAACCTTCACCGTGAGGATCGCGGCGTCGGACCTCGGGACCGGGGCACGTACCGCGCTCACCCTCATCTCCGCCGACGCGCTCGCGGTGGCGCCCGAGCGTGTCCGTGTCGAGATTGGGGACACCGCCTTCGGGTTCGCGATGGTCGCGGCCGCCTCGGCGGGCACCCGTTCCTGGACGTTCGCCATCAGGAAGGCGGTCGCCGGCCTGAGGGAGCAGTTGTCCCAGGGTGCCGCCGTTCCGCCCGAAGGCATCACGGTGATGGCCAACACCTTCGCGGAGTCCGGTGCTCTCCACCATGACGACAAGGAACGGCACACGTACGGTGCGCAGTTCGCCGAGGTCGCCGTTGACCCCGCCACCGGCGAGGTGCGGGTGCGGCGCATGCTCGGCATGTTCGCGGTGGGCCAGATCGTCAACCCGCTGACCGCGCGCAGCCAGCTCATCGGAGGCATGACCTGGGGCCTGTCCATGGCCCTGCACGAGGAAGCGACGCTGGACGAAGCAACGGGCAGTCTGGTGGGTGCGGACTTCGCCGGCTATCACATCTCCGCGCACGCCGATGTGCCGGCCATCGAGGCGGACTGGGTGGACGACCCGGACCCCGACGACCCGGTCGGGATCAAGGGACTCGGCGAGATCGGGAACGTGGGCGCCGCCGCGGCGATCGCCAACGCCGTCTGGCACGCGACCGGCGTACGCCACCGGCGCCTGCCGATCCGGCCCGACCGCGTTCTCCTGACCACGCCAACTGCTTGACGCCGCAAAGGAGTCGGGCAACCGGTCATGGAATGTCCGGAGTGCGGATGCCCGGGCCTCGCGGGGCGAGCGAGGTCCGGGCATCCTGGCCCAGGGCCTCGTGGGGGAGCGAGACCCTGGGTGTTCCGGGTTCAGGCCTGGAGCGAGGCCAGCTCCACGACCGTCACGTCCGACGGTGCCCCGACCCGGGTCGGCGGGCCCCACGCGCCGGCGCCCCGCGACACGTACAGCTGCGTGTCCCCGTACCGCTCCAGGCCCGCCACCGTCGGGTTCGCCAGCTCCGCCACGTAGTTCATCGGCCACAGCTGACCGCCGTGGGTGTGTCCCGACAGTTGCAGGTCCACCCCGTGCCGCACGGCCTGGTCGACGAAGACCGGCTGGTGCGCCAGCAGGACCGACGTCCGCGACGGGTCCCGGTCCGCCAGCGCGGTGGCGAGGTCGGGGCCGTCGTCGTGGTCCTCACCGGTCACGTCGTTGACGCCGGCGAGGTCGAACGCCGGGAGCTCCACCCGCTGGTTGGCCAGCAGCTTCATCCCCAGTTCCTGCACGTGCTCCGTCCACTGCTCGGCGCCGGAGATGTACTCGTGGTTGCCGGTCACGAAGAACGCCCCGTGCCGAGCCCGCAGCGCGCTGAGCGGCTCGACCGACGATCGCAGCTCGCCGACCGACCCGTCCACCAGGTCGCCGACCACGGCGATCAGGTCCGCCTGGGTCGAGTTCACCGTCGCCACGACCTTCTCGGCGAAACCGCGCCCCAGGACCGGGCCCAGATGGATGTCGCTCACCACCGCGATCCGGAAGCCGTGCGCCGACCTGGGCAGCGTCGCCAGCGGCACCGTCACCCGCTTCACCCGCGGCCCGCGCAGCACTCCGTACGTTCCATAGCCGACCGTGCCGACTGCCACCGCGGCCGCCGCCCCGCCGACCAGCCGCGCCGCGAACATCCGCCGTGACAGGTCCGCGGGAGCCGCGACGCCGGTGTCGGCCGCGGGCGGGTCGGCGGGCAGGGAGGCGGGCGTGCCGTCCGGCACCGTGACCGGCTCGGGGGCCGGAGCCTGCGCGGTGGCCGACGCCCGCGTGGCCCGGCGCCGCAGCAACCAGGTCAGCGCGGGCCGGAGCACCTCGCCGGCGAGGACGCCGAGCAGCAGATAGAGCGCGACGGCGATCCACAGGTACGCGGGCCAGGACAGGACCCGGACCAGTCCGAATGGCAACCCGGCCCACGAGCCGAGGAACGCCGTCAGCATGAACGCGGGTCCCGCCACGAACACGGCGGTGCCCAGTCGCCGCCACAGCGTGCCGGGGGCGGTCGTATCCCGGACGAGCCGGCGCCACACGTACCAGTGCAGAACGCCCATCAATGCGATGATCACCGGGATGACCAGCACAAACACGATTACCACGGCTTGGCAGCCCTTTCTGAACGTTCATTACTGGTGGCCACTGGCCGGACAATTGCTCCACGTGATACCGACCATGGCCGCGCTTTCGCGCCAGGCACGGTCCTGGGCCTCCTGGCTGCGGGCCAGTTCCGAAGGGTCGGGGAACTTCGGTTCGCCCTTGACCAGGGAGATGTAGATCCGGCCGGGCGGTGGTGTGACGTGTCCGAGGGCGACTTCGGACAGGGCCTCGCCCGAGCGTTCGGGCGTGCCCATGACGTACTCGGGGCGGAAGAGGCCGACCACCCGGAAGACGGTGCGCATCAGGAACGTGACGAACACGCGCCTGGCGCGGGAGCTGTCACGGCCGAGCGAGGTTCCGCCGGTGAGGCCGGGGCTGAAGGCGATCACGGTGATCTTGCGCGCCTTGATGTCCTCCTGCGCGGCGTAGGACTGCGCGGTCAGCATGTTGCACAGCTTGGACGCCGAATAGGCCCGCACGCCCGCACCGAAGCCGCTCTTGGTCGGGTGCGCCAGCTCCCGCAGCTCAAGGGACTTGGGCGCGAGCGGGGTGACCGCGGGATCGTGCGTCTCACTGGTGGTGATCACCAGGCGGCCGTGGTCGGCCATGTGCGGCATGAGGAGCCGGGCCAGCAGGTAGTGGGCGAGGTGGTTGACCGCGAACGTCAGCTCGTAGCCCTCCGCGCTCCGCCCCTCGACGCCGCCGGTCTGCATGCCGGCGTTGAGGACCAGGACGTCGATGCGGGCGTCGCCGAGCTGCCGCACCACCGCGTCGGCGAAGGCGCGGACGCTGTCGAGCGAGGCGAGGTCGAGGGGGACGACCTCGGCGCCGGGCGGTAGCGTTCCGCTGCCCCGGGCGCCGACGATGACCCGGGTGTCGGGCTGGGCGGCGATGTGCCGCACCGCATGGGCGCCGAGCCCGGCTGTGGCGCCGGTCATGACGACAACGCGCTGCGGGGGTGACTTGGTCCATGGCTGGTCGTCCCGTCCTGATGAGTGGGGGCTCTGCCGACTGCGGCGCCACCCTTGGGTACATTGTTAATGTAACTGCAAAGATATTGTCAATTGATAAAGAGTGGATCGGGGTGGCCGCGCAGGCCGGTCGCGCTACTCGAGTCCCTTCTTGCCCGGCGCCCAGAACGGCTTGGTCAGCACCTCGCGCCGGTCCCAGCCCAGCTCCCGTACCAGCAGCTGCTTCACGGCCTGAACGGTCCGCGCCTCCCCGGCGACGTAAGCGACCCCGCCCGGCTCGGGAGCGAGGCGCCGTACCCCGTCGGGGAGCGACGTGCCGCCCCTGGTGAGCCAGTCGAGCCGGTCGGAGTGGCGCAGCGGGAGCCGGTCCGAGGCCGTCTCCGTCTCCACACACCCGGAGACCCGCGCCCCGTCGGGCAGCGCGTCCAGCATCGCGCCGAACGCGACGGACGCCGTCTCCTCCCCGACGAAGACGTGGTGGGAGGCGTCAGGGCGGAGCGTGAACGTGCCCTCGGGCTTGCGCAGTCGCACCTGCTCGCCGACCTGAACGCCTCGGCCCCACGCCGCGCCCGGCCCGCCCACGGGGTGGTCCAGCACGCACAACTCGACGGCGCCTTCGGGGTCGTAGCGCCACACGGAGTACGTCCGCGGGGTCAGCCCGCCGACCAGGATCCGCACCTGCTGTCCGGGCCGGACGTCGAGACCGGCGAGCTTGTCGCTCTCGACGCGCAATCGGCGCATGCGCGGGGTGATCGGTTCGGCACTGGTCACGGTGGACCGGACGAACAGCAGGTCGAGAACGGGGTTGAGTACTGCGGGGGCGGGCATGGATGGCTCCTTGAGGTGGGGGGAGGGGGTGCCTTCAATTGCGTACGGCGTCCAACGCCGACTGGAGTGACTGCTGGTAGCCGTGGCTCGTGTACGTGGCTCCGGACACCACGTCGATGTCCGCGCTCTGCGCGGCCAGGGTCTGCTGGTTCAACTGCTGGACGGCGTATACGTTGAGCTGCTCCTCCAGCGGGTCGGCTTTGGGGTACTGCACGGCCGTGGCCTCGGTGATCTTCCCGTTCCGTACGGTGATCCGGACCTGGACCGGGCCCCAGATGGTGTCGGCCGGGTCACCGGTGACGGTCTTCGCCCCGGTTGTGGCCGATCCGCCGCCCGGACTCGTGGACGCACCCGGTCCGCCCGGACCACTGCCTGAACCGCCGGCCCCGCCCGGCGCGTTGCCGGAGGAGGAAGGCGCGGGCGCGGCCACGGTGATCTCGGGCGGCGAATGCGGCTTGAGCGCTATCAGCAGCACCATTCCGGAGACCGTGACGACGCTCGCCAGCACGATCCGGCGCAGTGGGCCGGTCCTCTTCAACGGATGCATGACAGCCTCACATCTGGAACGACTCGTGATGGATGCGACGGTTCGGGACCCCGGCCGCGCGCAGTGCCTCGTACATGTCCTCGGCGAACCCGGGCGGCCCGCACAAGAAGACGTCGTGGTCGGCGAGTTCGGGCACCATGCCGTGCAACGTGCCGGGACTGAGACGGGGCCGCTTGCCGTCCGGGCCGTTGAGGGCGTAGAGCACTCTGGCGCCGCGTCGGCGGGCTATGGACTCCAGTTCGTCCTTGAGGGCCAGGTCCTCGGCCGAACGCGCCCGGTACAGCAGAGTCACCTCGCCCGGCAGCGTCTCGAACAGGGCGCGCAGCGGGGTGATGCCCACCCCTGCCGCGACCAGCAGCGTCTGGTCCGTGGTCCGGCGGTCGGCGGTGAGCGCGCCGTACGGGCCTTCCGCCCAGACCCGAGTGCCGGGCCGCAGACGTGCTACCGCCGCGCTGTGGTTGCCGAGCGCCTTGACCGTGATGCGCAGTCGGGCACTGCCGGGTGGTGCGGACAGCGAGTACGGCGTCGACGTCCACCACAGGCCGCGGGTGAGGAACCGCCACCGGAAGAACTGCCCGGACTCGGCTCCCAGCTTCTCCAGACGCCGGCCCCGCATGACGACCGACCACACGTCCGGCGCTTCCCGGTGCACGGACTCCACCCGCAGCCGGTGGCGCAGATTGAGCACAACCGGCATGAGGAACCGGAACCACACCACCAGGGCCAGAACGCTCAGGTACAGGGCGAACCAGATGCCTTTGGCGACTTCGTCGCCGGCGAACTCCGCGCCGAGCGAGATCTGGTGGCCGAAGGAGAGGAAGACCGATCCGTATGTCAGCAGGTGCAGGAAGTACCAGAACTCGTAACTGACCCTGCGGCGGACGGCCCGTGCCGAGACGATCCCAACGGCGATCAGGACGGCGGTGCCGAGGGCGGCGGGGAGCACCCTGTCGGTGTGCAGGGCGACGGTGTTCGCCTCGTCCCAGAACGAGACCCGGGCCAGGTCGGCGTACCCGGCGATGATCAATACGGCATGGGCGACCAGCAGACAGATCGTGTAGCGCCCGGCCATCGCGTGCCAGCGGGCCACCCGGTCCGAGCCGACCCGGCGCTCCAGCAACGGCACCCGGGCCATCAGGCCGACGAGCAGCACGCACGCATACCCGCACAGCAGCCCCGAGATCCGCCCCGCCGCGGTCAGCCAGCCCGCGGTGCCCACCACCGATCCGGTGTTCCGCCACCACAGGGCGACCACGGCGGCGGCGCCGGCCCACAGCAGGATCAGCAGCAACGTCGCCGGATCGCGACGCCGCACGGACGGTGGGAAAGGGGGCGCCTGCTCCCGGTACACCGTGGTCATGGCCTTTTCCTTTCGGGTGTGTCGACGCCGCGGCCGCGCGATGGGCGACGGTGTCTCACTCGACGCCGACCATGACCGCGCTCTCGCGCCACAACCGGTCCCGGGCGTCCCGGCTGCGGGCCAGTTCGGAGGGGTCGGGGAACGTCGGTTCGCCCTTGACCAGGGAGACGTAGAGGCGGCCGGGCGGCGGGGTGACGTGCCCCAGGGCGACTTCGGCCAGCAGCTCGCCCGAGCGTTCGGCTGTGCTCATGACGTACTCGGGCTTGAAGAGGCTGACCGCGCGGAAGACGGTGCGCATCAGGAACGTGAGGAACGCGCGCCGCATCCGGGAACTGTCACGGGAGAGCGAAGTGCCGCCGGTGAGACCGGGGTTGAAGGCGACCACGGAGATCCGGCGGAGCACGACCTCGTCCAGCGCCGCGAAGGCCTGCGCGGTCAGCAGGTTGCACAGCTTCGAGGACGAGTAGGCGCGCACGCCGCTGCCGAAGCTGCTCTCGCTCGGATGCGCCAGCGCCTGGGGCTCCATGGTCTTCGGTGCGATGGGTGTGTTGGCGGGGTCGTGCGTGGAGCTGGTGGTGATGACCAGGCGGCCGTGGTCCGCCATCAGGGGCAGCAGGAGGCGGGCCAGCAGGTAGTGGGCGAGGTGGTTGACCGCGAACGTCAGCTCGTAACCTTCCGCGCTGCGCTTTTCGGTGGCGGCGTTCTGCACGCCCGCGTTGAGGACCAGGATGTCGATACGGGCATCGCCCAGCGTCCGTGCCACCGCGTCGGCGAAGGCTCGGACGCTGTCGAGCGAGGCCAGGTCGAGCGGGAGCACCTCGGCGCCCGGCGGCACTGTTCCGCTGCCCCGGGCGCCGATGACGACCCGGGTGTCGGGCTGGGCGGCGATGCGCCGCACCGCGTGCGCGCCGAGCCCCGCGGTGGCGCCGGTCATGACGACGACGCGTTGCTGCTTGAGGGGATTCATGACGGAGTTGTCCTGTCCTTGGTCAATGAGGGGTCGGTGCTGCCGCGCTCGGTCTTCGAGCGGGCGCGCACGTGGCGCTCAACTGCCGGTTGCCGACACGGCGCCACTATGGGATCGTTGATAACGTAACCCCTAGGACATTATCAATTGATAAGGAACGAGTTGTCAACGTCAACCTCTGACTCAGGCACGCCCGGCGAGACCCCTTCTTCCGTCACCGGCCACCAACTGCTCGCCGGATTCGCGAGCCTGCGCAAGGGACTGAGGCAGTGGATGCAGGTGAACATGCCCGCCGGTGGCGGCGGGCTGACCGTCCCCCGGGCCACTCTGCTGCTCGGCCTGACGCTCAAGAGCGAACCGGCGGGCATGAGCGAACTGGGCGAGCCCCTCGGCATGTCTCCCAGAAGCATGACCGTCCTGGTGGACGGTCTGGAGAAGGAGGGCCTGGTCCGCAGGGTCACCCATCCGCACGACCGCCGGGTCAAGCTCGTCGAGCTCACCCCGGCCGGCCGGCAGGTGGCCCAGCGGGAGCTCGGGCCGTCGCATGCGGCCGCGGCGGCGTTGTTCGACGACTTCACGGCCGAGGAGCGGGCCGAGCTGCTCAGGCTGTTGGTGAAGGTGGGCGACTCCCTGCGTGCGCGTGGGATCGACGTGCCCTCGCCGGGCCAGGGTTGATCACCCGGGAGGTGCGTGTTGACTCCACCAACAAGCGGGCGTGAGCGCCTGCCGGCCATGGACACGCTGCTGGCCGCCGCGGTGTTCGGGATCTCGCTGCTGGCGCCCGTTCTGGACGACAACAGCGACACCCGGCCACTGACCCTCCAGAGCGCGTTCTACGCGGCCGTGATCTGTGCGTCGCTCACGCTCCGGCGCCGCTGGCCGTCGGCGGTGCTCGCCGTGACCGTCTCCGGGACGGCCGTCAGCTTTGCGGTCACCGGGCACAGGAGCCCGCTGCTGGTGGCCGCGATGATCGCGATGGGCACGTGTGCGCTGCACCGGCCGCGGCGCGAGGCGGTGCCGGCGGTCGCCGCCGCCGCGGTCCTCCTGGCCGGGACGAGCGTGGTGTTCGACCACCGCGGGTGGCTGGGCCCGGAGGTCGTCGCGCTGTGCGCGCTGAGCGCCTCGGCCGCGGCGGTCGGGTTCGCGGTCCGCAACCGGCGCGCCTACGTCGCCGCGGTCGAGGAGCGGGCGCGGCGCGCCGAGGAGACGCGGGAGGAGGAGGCGCGCCGCCGGGTCATCGACGAGCGGCTGCGGATCGCCCGCGAACTGCACGACATCCTGGCCCAGCACATCGCCATCATCAATGTGCAGGCGGCGGTGGTGAACCACGTGATGGAGACGGAACCCCGACAGGCCAGGGAGTCCCTCGCGCACATCCGGCGGGCCGCCCGGTCGTCACTGGAGGAGGTCCGCACCACGATCGGGCTGCTGCGCCGGCCCGGCGCCCCGGACGAGGCGGCGGTCGAGCCTTCCCCGGGTCTGGACGCGCTGCCCGACCTGATCGCGGGCTTCACGGCCGTCGGCCTGATCGTCGACCAGAAGGTCGCCGGGACGCCCGTGGACCTGCCCGCGGCGATGGGGCTCACTGCGTACCGGGTCGTTCAGGAGGCCCTGACGAACGCGAGCAAGTACGCCTCCCGGCCCTGCGCTGAGCTGGAGCTCCACTACCTGCCGTCCGGCTTGCGGATTCACGTCCGCAACCGGGCAGATTCCACCCCATCGCAGTCCGGAACCTCCACAGGGCGAGATTCCCTGGAGCCGGGGGAGGGCGGCCTCGGGCTGCTCGGTATGCGGGAACGCGCGCATGCCCTTGGCGGGACCTTCGCGGCGCGCATGACCGACGGCTGGTTCGAGGTGCGCGTCCTCCTGCCGCACGAAAGGGCGGGGACATGACGATCAAGATTCTGCTGGCCGATGACCAGGAGCTGGTCAGGGCCGCTTTCAAGGTCCTGGTGAACACCACGCCCGACATGGAGGTGGTGGGTGAGGCGTCCGACGGAAGGGAGGCGGTCCGGCTCGCCCCCGGGGCCGACGTCGTGCTGATGGACATCCGGATGCCCGGCTCGGACGGCCTCACCGCCACCCGGCAGATCACCTCCACGCTGCCGAACGTCCGAGTCCTGGTGCTGACCACGTTCGAGATCGACGAGTACGTGTTCGCCGCGCTGCGCAACGGGGCCAGCGGGTTCCTCAGCAAGGGCGTCGACCCGGCGGAACTGCAGCAGGCGATCCGCCTCGTCGCGAAGGGCGAGGCGCTGCTGTCCTCGGGTGCGACACGCGCGCTGATCGCCCGGTTCCTGGGCGGGTCCGCGTCAG